>JBEEMY010000010.1:0-12804 GCA_041192415.1 Verrucomicrobiota bacterium
CCTTCGGCCTTCCAACTTCAACCTTCTTACTTTGACCTATGCCTTACGATCCTACCAAGCCGGTGAACAATTCACCGATTGTCGCCGCTGAATTACGCAACCAGTTCGCGGGTTTGAGCGCGGACATCTTGGACCGCGCCACGTTCACCGATGTGGGCGATGCGATTGTCGCCCAATCCGCCGGGTCGGTGTTGAGTCTGCCGCCGCCGGATTTCATTGTGAGCAATCCACCCACTCAGGCGCAGGTGCAGGCCATCGCGGATTTCGTCACTCAACAGTATGTCGTCTTGAGCCGGACGTGAGTCCTGGTGGACGGCCACCATGGTAGGGACGGACCGCTGGGCCGTCACGCCCGCGCTTTCCCGTTTTCAGCGGGCGGGGTTTCGGAAATTCCGCTGGCCAACAACGGGGAAAGCGCCAGCGGGGACACCGCAGCGCTGTGTCCCTACCAACGAACGAGGGAGCGGGGGGAAATTTAGAGCGGACTCACGTCCGCTGCTACATCTGATATGGTAGGGCGACGCTGCCGCGTCGCCTTCCCCTCCCGCCCGGCAAACCGGCAGGTTTGCCCTACCGATGCGCGCCGTTCACTTCCAATAATTCCAGTCCACGTCAGGAAACAGGTTGTCGCGGGACTCGATTTCGGCCAGCCATTTCTCGTCCACGCGCGTGAGCGTGAGCTGTTCGTGCAGGGCGATGAAGCGGAGCAGATGATCTTTCACGCGGCGGCGGGCGTAGTCGGGACTCGTCCCGGCGCGCAAAATAAACGGCCAGTCGCTTGCTTGCGCGAGGAGCAGTTCGCGCGCGGCCTGCTTGAGCGCGCGCTTCTGCAAGGCGGATGACTTCTTGGAAAATTTCTTCGCGAGCTTGCTCATCCGTTCCTGCGCGATTTGCAGGTGCGGGTAAATCCATTCGTTCGTTTCGTTCAGCCACACGCGCCAGTAGCCTTCCTCGCCCCAGCTCGACGCGCCGGGCGTGGCGATCTGGTTCGTGGGATGACGGTGCAGGTATTCGCCGGGCGTGATGAGCGAAACAATTTTCTGCTCGGAAAACATTTTGCGCGCGAGGAAATCCAAAAACTCCGGGCCTTCATACCACCAATGGCCAAACAACTCCGCGTCATACGGCGCGACGATGATGGGCGGACGATCCAACATTCCATCCAGCTTCTGCACCTGCGCAACGCGTTCAGCAAGGAAATGCGCGGCGTGTTCGCTCGCCGCCGCCAGCGCATGGTCGCGTTTGTAAACCTCCTTGGGCCCGTGCGCGCCGGTGATGCGGAAGTATTTCAAGCCGGTGAAACCGCGATTCTCCGGCGAGGGCAGATGCGGTTTGACGTAGTCGAAATCCAAATCGAAACCGATGTCGCGGTAAAAATCGCGGTAGCGCGGGTCGCCGGGATAACCTTCGTGCTTGCTCCAGACTTGGCGCGAAGAATCGAAGTCGCGACCGAACACGGCGACGCCGTTGGGCGTGAACACCGGCGCGAATGTGCCGTAGCGCGGACGCGGTTGCGCGTGCAACAGCCCGTGTGTGTCGAGGATGAACCAGCGTATATCCGCCTCCTGCAAATATTTTTCCACGCCGGCGGCGTAGGCACATTCCGGCAGCCAGATGCCGCGCGGGTCGCGACCGAAACAACTGCGATAGTGGTCGCGCGCGGTGAGAATCTGCGCGCGCACGGATGCCGGATGGCCGTTCATCAGCGGGAGCAAGCCGTGCGTGGCGGCGGTGGTGATGATCTCGATGCGACCTTCGTCCTGAAATTGTTTGAACGCGCTGATGAGGTTGCCGCTGTAAAAGCGCCACGTCTCACGCGCAAGGCTCAAGCGATGATGATACATCCACGCGAGTTCGCGGTAGGCGCGATCCCAGTGTGTGCGATGGATTTCTTTTTCAGCGAGTTCGATGAGGCCGTTGAGATGACGGGCGTAGCGGTTGCGCAGCAATTCATCTTGCAGCATGGCGCACAGCGTCGGCGACAGGGAGAGCGTGATGGCGGCGTGGATGCCGTCGCGCCGCCAGTTCTCCAAAATTTGCACGAGCGGGAGATACGTCTCGGTGATGGCCTCGAACAGCCAGCTTTCCTCGAGAAATTTTTCGTGCTCCGGATGCCGCACGAACGGCAGGTGCGCGTGGAGAACGATGGAGAGATAGCCTTGCATACCCAGATAAACTACAGGTCAAGTTTGTCGGCCAGCCATTCGGCAATGGACTTGGCGCACACCAGCATGACGAGGCCGATGAGGAGCGGGAGGAACTTCACCACGCTCGGAATAATTTCCACGGGCAAATGTTTGTGATGGCAGACCGCGACGTAGAGCGCGACTTCTGCGACCGCCCAACCCATCAAGGCGCAGGCGAGAAATCGGACAAACATCAAGGCTCCGCGTTCTGGCGCTTCCATGGGACAAAGTTTTTAGAGGTTGTCCGGCAACGGAGTTTTGAGCGACGGGTCTTGCGGAGTCGCGCCAACGTCGCCGAGGTATTGCGTCTCGCGGATGAATTTCAAATCCGCCGCGCGGGCATCGTCGCCGCTGGCAGAAACCGCCACGGCGGGCAGTTCGTATTTTCCATCCGGCAAAGCAAAGCGATAGCTGAACGTGCCGTCAGAGCGCAGTTTGATTTCATGGCCGCCCAGCGTGACTTTCGCATCCGGCTCGGTTGCACCGTAGATGATCAACTCGGCATTGACGTTGAACCAAAAGCCTTTTGATTTTTCTGCGCCCACACCAAACGGACTCGTCGGGCTGGTGAGACCGAAACTGGAATTGCCAAACGCTGTCGTGGGCGAAGCGACATCCTGCGCGAGGCGACGGCGGATAAGTTCGGTGATTTCGAGCGAGCCCATCCAGATACGGCGCGTCTGGTCAATGTTGATGATCTTGGCGAGGGCTTGTTCCTGCTGCGGTGTCCACGCGCGCGTTGGGCCGGGCGCGGCCGGGGTGGCAGAAAAATTTCCCGGCGATGACATTGCTGACGCAAACGCGGCGAGCTTCGGCAAATCCGGATGGCCGTGGCGGCGCAGTTCCTCGATGGCCTGCGCGAGCGGGGTGTTGTCGCGCACAGCGTCCTCGATGATTTGAATGAGCTTGGCGAACGGAATTTCAAACGGAATCGTGGCGAACTCCGCCGCGTCTTCCTTCGAGGCGGCATCCGGCGGCGTGACGGTCGCGCTGGAAGTCGCCACGCGCATCCATTTGCCGAGCGCAGAATAATAGCCGAGTTCCGATGCGTAAGAATGGCCAGCCTGCTCGACGTGCGCAAACCAGTGGCGCGATTCCGGGTGGACATGAATTTCGTAAGCGGGGTGACCTTCAATCTTGCCGGCAAAAATGCGCAGGATGAGATGGCCGTCGGTGGACTCGGCATTGAAATCAACCTGCTGCTCCCGGGTCAAATCCCAATGCGCGTAAAGCCAGTGCGGATCGCGGGCGGTGAGAAAAAGTTTTTTTGTGCCGTAAGATTCTGGCAGCTCGCCCCCGGAAAACTTCTGCGCAGGCGGCGTGGCACCGAGGGAAAATTTTTCGCCCGGACCACTGGCGGCCACCGGCGCGGGCGCATCGCCTTCGAGCAGGATGGCGGGAATCTCCGTTTTCTTCGCCCGCTTATAACTGCGGCGGACGACGGTGGTGGCATCCACTTCCGTTTCCGGCGCGGCAGCTTTTGAGGCCACGGCTTTGGATTTTTTTGCCGGCAGACGCTGGAGCACTTTTTTTGCGGCGGCGACGGCGGCTGCGAACAGAGGCTTTCGTTCTGTCCGCTTTGGGCTGGCGGTTTTTTTAGGGGTCACAGGGATGGACGCTGATTTCTTTTTCATGCAGCTGTTCCGAGTTGGGGGGATTGGCGGGTTTTGCCAAGCGAGAAACTAGACGAATGTGCGGTGGAAGCAATTCCTTTTTATTCACAAGATGAAGCTTGCCGCCCGGTGCAAGGCGGTGCTAATTTCCGAAAGAATTTTTTAGGGCAATGAAATCCGCAGCTACCATCCCCACCGTGTTCATCGTGGACGACGAACCGATGCTGCTCGAACTCGCGGCGGTCATCATTAAACCGCTCGGTTGCGAGGTGCGGACGTTTCGCGACCCGGAGACGGCGCTCAAGGAATTCGCCATCGTCCGCCCCGAACTGGTGCTGACGGATTACGCGATGGGGCGCATGACGGGCATGGATCTCGTCCGCGAATGTCGCCGCATTAATCCGCAGCAGAAAATCATCCTCGTCAGCGGCACGGTGGATGAACACGTTTTCTCCGACGCGCCGGCCAAGCCGAACAAGTTTCTCGCCAAGCCGTATCAGTTGCAGGATTTGTCCGACAGTATCCGCGAACTGCTCGCGGCGTAAAATTTTCAAAACCAACTCCGCTGGAATGGTTGCCTCTCCTTTCAATTTATGAAAAAGCTAAAAAAAATTCTCCTCATCGTCGTCATTCTCGCCGTGGTGCTGGGTCTGACCGCCGTGATTTTGGTGGGCGTGTTCCTCGACAAGATTGTGAAGGCGGGCATCGAGACGGCTGCCCCGACCATCACCAAAACGAGCGTCACCGTGGACAGTGTGAGCATCTCGGCTTTGTCCGGTTCGGCGGGCATCAACGGCCTCGTCGTCGGCAATCCCGAGGGCTACAAATCGCCCAGCGCCATCAGCCTCGGCAAAGCGGCGGTCAGCGTCGTGCCTAAGTCATTGCTTGGCGACAAGGTAGTCATCCACTCCATCGAAATTCGCGCCCCGGAAATCACGCTCGAAGGCAATCCGTTTGGAAAAAATAATCTCCAATCCATCTTGGACAACGTGAACGCCACGGCCGGGGCTGCGGAACCGAACAAACCGGCAGCGGCCAAGACGCCCACCGAAAAGAAGACTTCAAAAAAATTGCAGGTGGATGATTTTCTGATCAGCGGCGCGAAAGTGACCGCGCGCATTTCCGGCATGGAAGGCGAGCCGTTCAGCGTGATCATTCCCGACATTCATTTCAGCAACCTCGGCACTGGGCCGGAAGGCATCACCGCTCTGGAACTCACGCAGAAAGTCATCGAGCAGATTTCCGCCGAGTCCATCAAGAGCGTGGGCGAACGCGCCAAGCAGATGGCTGGAGCCACCGCCAACAATCTCATCAAGGGCGCTGGTGACTCCGCTGGTAAGGCCGTGAATGAAGGGGCAGACAAACTCAAGAAAGGGCTGGGCAATCTGCTCGGCAAGTGAACTGACATGGATGCATCTGGACACCGGTCTTTTTGGGCGGGGAATCTTTGATTGGTAGGGCTGACCTGCCGGTCAGCCAAGGTGGGATTACCCTTTTGCCCGCAGGCGGCGCGGCAGCGCCGCCCTACCAAGAAATACGGCCAGATGCACCCAACTGCCGCAGGTTCAATCCTTGATCCACTTTTCCAAAACATTGTTCGTGGAAAAGGTCAGGCGCAGTTTGCTTTCGTAGTTATTCGCCGGGTAAGTCTGCACCACGCCAATGCTACCGGGATAACGCGAGAAACCTGTTCCCACCGAGACCGTCGGCCCGGAATTGTAGCGCGTGACCCATTCCGCCACCGTCCGCCCGTCGGAAAGTTTTGCCGACTTGTCCGGCGGGCCGAGTTCCGTCACGGACTGGTCAAAGGTGAAATTTCCCACGCGCCCATTCCAATCCACCCGCGTCGTCGCGCAACCGACAAACAAAATAATGGCGGCGGCAAACGGAAAAACTTTTGAGACAGGCTTGAGTTTCATAGCTGGAAATTTAACCCGCGAACAGCAAAGCGCAAACGGCATTTTATTTTCTCCCGGTCGAAAACGCCGCGACGATGGGGCGATGATCCGAGCCGATGCCCCAGTTCGGCACGACGGGAATGTAAGTCTCGTTCGCCAGCCAGCGTGATTTCATCGCCGGACTGATGAGCAGATAATCAATGCGGGAGTAGGAATCTTCCGCGCCGTAGTAGTGCGTCCAAGTGACATTGCGCGGGTCGTAACGCGGCACGGGATTCGGCAGATTGTCCCCATTGCGCTCGGCGGGGCGCGTATCCACCAGCCGGTTCTTGCCCGTCCCGATAATGGTTTTGGTGGAGTCGGTGTTGCGCGTGTCATTGAAATCGCCGAGCACAATCAGTTTCGCGTCCGGATGCGCCGCCAGATGTTCGTCAATAATGCCGCGCAAAATCTTGGCTTCCTCCCGACGCTGCGCGCCTTCGTCGCTATCCGGCGAGGCGAGCCGGGATTTCAAATGGGCGGCGAGGAGCGTAAATGTAAAATTCGTTGCCGCCTGAATCTCCAGTTCGGCGAACCCGCGTTTCACCTGCATCCGTTTGCCATCCAGCAGAAAATTTTCGCTCGTGTGCGGATGCCGCGCGACGAACGGCAACTTGCTCAATACGGCGACATGGATGTTGGTATCGTAACTCTGGATGTGTTCCCAAAACGGAAAGTCCAGCCCGTCCGCCTTGAGCGAGGCGCGCAATTCCAGCAGCGCATTCGTGCTGCCCATTTCTTCCAGTGCCAGCACATCGGGATTTGCTGCGCGGATGCTCTCACGGATTTTCGTCTTGGCCTCGGCGGATTTGACGAAGTGCCGCGACTCCGTCGGCACATCGAGATAATTTTCCACGTTGTAAGCGGCGACGCGGAAAGTTTCGGCAGCGAACCCGGAAGCCATCGTCAACCCGCCGAGAACGACCGCCGCAAAAAATGTTTTCATCGGGGTTGAACTTGGCAGACGCACCGCGCATTTCAAGAGAACTTTTTTGCAGATTCCCGCAGAACTGCTATTGTCTGCCCATGTCTCGAACCGGCAAAAAATCTCCGTTGAAACTGGACGACAAGCAGAGCGAACGCGACCACCGCGAGCTGAACATTGACAAGGTCGGCGTGCGCGGCCTGCGCTTCCCGATCCAAGTGCTCGACAAGAAACGCAGCGTGCAAAACACCGTGGCGACCATCGGGATGTTTGTGGATTTGCCCAAGGAATTCAAAGGCACGCACATGAGCCGCTTTGTGGAAGTGCTCAATGCGCACGGCAACATCATTCACGTCGAGAACATCGCGGACATTTTGTTTTCCCTGCAGACGAAATTGAAGTCTGCGACGTCGCATCTGGAGATTGAGTTTCCGTATTTCATGTCCAAGCAGTCGCCGGTGTCGAAGTTGAAAAGTCTGATGGATTACACCGCGCGCTTCGACGCGGCGGCGTGCGGCAAGGAAATTGATTTCGTCCTCACCGTGAAAGCCAACGTGACGACGCTCTGCCCCTGCTCCAAGGCGATTGCAAAATACGGCGCGCACAACCAACGCGGTGAAGTGACGGTGGCGTTGCGCTCCGCGAAGTCCGTGTGGATTGAGGACGTGGTGGCGATGATTGAGCAGTCGGCAAGTTCCGAACTTTACGCGTTACTCAAGCGGCAGGATGAAAAAGCCGTGACTGAACGCGCGTATGAAAATCCGGTGTTCGTGGAAGATTTGGTGCGCAACGTGGCGTTGCGCTTGAACGCCGACAAGCGCGTGACTTGGTATAAGGTCGAGGCGGAAAACTTCGAGAGCATCCACAATCACAACGCCTACGCGTGCATCGAGAAGCCGGCGGGCGGAAAGTAAAACCACAAATGGTTTGCCCTCCCTCGCGGTTAAGGCAGAATGGCGCTCGAAGAAATGTTTCGGAGCGTGGCTCAGCCCGGTAGAGCGCTTGCTTTGGGAGCAAGATGTCGCAGGTTCAAATCCTGTCGCTCCGACCATTTTTACTTCTAGGAGACAGTTTCCCAGCCAGCCTACCTGCCGTCATTGTCGGGACTTCTGAAATACCTCGTCCAATCGCAAGCGTGGTTTGATTTGTTGTTCCCACATTTGCCAGCCGGAATCTTTTTCTTCGGCGTGGGTATTTTTTAGCACTAGCCGGCAAGCCGCACGCCCAATCCGATCCACTAGCAATGATAAGTTGTGCTCCAGTGCCCGAATGAGCAAGTCGCCGGGCGAACGTTGCCAAAGCCGTTCCGATAGTCGTGCGGATTCGCGCAAGTATTCCAGGTTGATGAACCGAGACAACCAGCGGAACTGCTCGTAAAACAAATGCTCCGTGATAACCGCGGCCTGTTGCCGACTCATGCCGTGTTCACACAGAAAACCATGGGCCCAATTTACAAACAGACTGCCGGCGAGAATTTTTAGCCGGTCATTAGCCGGGTTGTAGATGCCGGAAATATTCTCATCACTCAAACGCCAAATCACTTTCGGTCCGGCAATGGTTCGCAACGGTTTGGGTTCACCCATGCTGGCCAAGAAGGCATCATCTATGTGGTGTCCCAACGGAAAATCCTGCATTCCTTTTTGCAGCCAAGCGGCGCGCGAAAAAACCAGCGACTGCAAGCAGCAATTATGTTGGCTGAATTGCGCCTCCAAAAAATCCCGCCCCCGCTGGACTTCTGGTTGCAATGGCCGGGCTTCGAGCCGCTCACTATCAGTTCCTAAAAACCGCCGCGAAGAATTCAGTTTTAAGGCATTGAAGCGATACCCGTCATGCTGAGCTTTAGTTTCGGCGAGGGTGGAGTGAAAGGCTTTCACGCAGCCCGGCGCCATCATATCGTCATCTGCAAACAGCCAAAGCCATGGTTCGCTGGTTTTATTCAGGCAGCGCTGCGCGTGTTGCACCAGCGATTTGCCGCCCAGATTTTCGGAAAAGCGGTGGTAGCGCAGGCAAATCCTAGCCTCAAATTCGCGGACAATTTTTTCGACCGGTTCCGGGCTGGCATCATCAAAGATATACAACTGAAAGCGCTGGTCGGTCTGCGCCGCAATGGATTCCAACGCCTCACGAAAATACTTGGTCTTGTAGGCAAGAATAATGATGGCCAACGGTCTCTCCATGTAGCTTGTATTTTCCGCAGCGAAAGTTTTAGGCAACGCAAAAAATACCAAGGGCTGATTGCCCGCGCCATCTGATTTAAGAAAATAAGATTTGTTCGGAAAGGCCGTCAGTCCAGCTTCGCATCCGGGTGTTCATCAATCACCAGCACGCCATACGGCGGCAAGTCGTAGTTGCCCACCACATTGTTGCCGGTCATGAAGTCGTGCATCGGCTTGTAGAACTGGAGACGCACGGGCGAATTCTGATGGTTCAACAGGATGTAAATCTTGGCACCATCTTTTTCGCGCATGGAAACCTCGATGTTGTCCGGCACTTTCAATAGCGGAACCAGGCCGGTGGTCTGCCGTAGCCAGACGACGAGGTCGTGGTAAAAATGCTGGTGGCTCTGGGTGCCGATGTAAATCGCTTTGCCGAGGCCAAAAGAATTCATCGTCACCGCCGGCTTGCCGGCGTAAAAATCTTTCGTGTAGGTTGCGAGAATCTGGCAACCCTTCGGTTCAATGATGTCGCACCACAGCTTCGCCGGGTGCATATGGCTCGTCTGAAACGTGCCTTTGAACGTCAGATGATTTTCCTCGCCCGGCGCGAGCGCATCGAACTCCAGAACTTCCATGCCGAACAAATCTTTCAAGTCGTGCGGCATCCCCGTGTCTGAAGCCATGTTATTTTCGTCCACCAACGCGGTGTTGAAGGTGGCCACCAACGTGCCGCCGTTCTGGACGTAAAGTTTCAAACGATCCGCTTCACCACCGGAAAGCAGGTGCAGCGACGGCGCAAAAACAATTTTGTATTTCGACAAATCCTCGTTGGGCCGGGCAAAATCGACCGCGACGTTGCGGTCGTGAAGTCCGTTGTAGATGAGCTGAATGTGTTCGCGCAGGCTGAAATGTTTGTTCGGCTGGTTCGGCTGCTGCAATACCCAATCGTTGTCGTGCGAGTAAAGAATGCATGCCGGGGCGAGGACTTTGGTGTCTTTCAACGCCGGAGCAAGTAACTTTAATTCTTCGCCAATCTGGGAAATTTCGCTGTAAGTCCGGCGGCTGCCTTCGAGATGATGCGGCAGCACCGCACCATAAAATTTTTCCGGACCGATGCGTGGTTGCCGCCATCGGTAATACAACACGCCGCACGCGCCGCGCGAAATGAGCTGGTAAGTGAACAGCCGGATGATGCCGGGGCGCACGAGCGGATTCACATCCTGCCAGTTCACCTGCCCCGCTTTTTGTTCGATGACCCAGAAACCCGTCTCGCCATCCGGCGTCTTGATGTCGTCCTTTTTCAGCGAGCGTAAAATATCAATGTCACACGCCAGTTCGGACGAACGCGCCTTGATCGCCGCGTTGCTTTCCACGGAAACAAAATCCATCGCGTCTGCCATGTCGAAGTGGTCGAACTTCCGTTGGAGCGCACGCATATTCGTCGTGACCGGACGACCGGGAGAAAGTTCGCGCACCACATCCGCCTGCATCCGCGCGTAAGCCACGATGGTGTCGCTGCAAAAACGATTCCAGTCCAGCAACAGCGCCGGGTTGTGCATCGCCGGGGCGAACTTCGGCATCGGCACATCCTCGAACGACGATACGATTTGCCCCCAGTGACGGAAGCCGAGGCGGTTGTTCAGCTTTTCCACTGTCTCGTATTTCAGCTTGAGCCAGTTCTGCCATTCCAGCCGTGAGTCTTCGTTGAAGGACCATTCCGTCTGATGCCCGCCGAGGCCGCTGTCAATCTGCCACGCGACGAGATGTTCGTGCTTACCCAACGCGCCCGCCAATTTTTCAACGATGTTTTTAGAGGCGTTCCAAAATTTATCGTTGCTGAAACACGCGGCGCGACGCGTGCCTTCGTGTTTCACGCGACCAAATTCATCCACCGGCAAAATCTCTGGGTATTTTTTGGCGAGCCAGATGGGCGGCGCGGCAGTGGGCGTGGCGAGAACGGTTTTGATCTCGTGCTCGCCGAGGATGTCCATCACGCGCTTGAGCCAGTCGAAATTATATTTGCCTTCCTCCGTTTCGCAGAGACCCCAAGTGAATTCGCCAATGCGCGCGACATTGAAACCAGCGGCACGCATGAGTTGCGCGTCTTGAAGCCATTGCGCTTCGGGGGTTTCGGCAGTGCCGCCGTGGGGAAAGACCCACTCTTCGGGATAGTAATCTACGCCAAAATACATAAGCAACCTCGGGTTGCGCCGACACTAAAACCAAACCGCTGCGCGTGCAATGAAAATCCTCGACATCCGTCGCGGACCCCAGAAAGTCACCGGTCAATCAGCCGGAAAAAAAACTGGTCGCCCCAAGTTAAACCGGCATACGCGACCACGTTTGTGCCGTAACTGGTTAGCCATGTGTTCCAATTCACCAAGTCGGCGGAGTATTCCAGTTTCCAATTTCTTGGAACCGCCCACGAACCAGATATGACCATGGTGGGTGTCCCGTTCTCATCATTCTGGATTCCCGCGTGTAAAACCACCGGCAGCGGAACCGCCGCCACATAGGATACTTCGTCCGAAAGCGGGCTGTGGTTGCCATCGGCATCAATGGCGATGACGGCAAAATAATTCGTCGAGCCATCCGCCAAGCCAAAAATCTGCGCGCCGTTCGGAATATAAGAGACTTCTGAATTGGTATAGACCCCGCTTTGCGTGCCATGAAGAACTCGGTATTCAATGATGTTTTCTTCCGGTGGCGCAAAATCCCAGCCCACCCAGACCGACTGCGTGCCACTACAGACATGGATGAGCGCGCAAAAACAGACGACGAAAAAACCCCGCCGGAACAAACCATTGCGGGCGGCACAATTCATCTGCTTGAAAAATCTGTCTGGAAACACGCCGGGAGTATTCCACGCACCCTGCATTTTCTCAAGTGCACATCGGTGCTAATTATACATATCTTCAAATCAGGATACGTTGATTTTTTAATTTGAATAGCCGATGCGTTTCCTTATCTTTGCCTCATGTCGAATCACGCCGAACTTCTGAAACAAGCCTTGAGCGAACGCATCGTCATCATTGACGGCGCGATGGGCACGACCATCCGCACCTACGGCTTGGGCGAGGCGGAGATTCGCGGCGAACGCTTCAAAGATTCTAAAAAAGATCTGAAGAATAACGGCGACCTTTATTCGCTCACGCAGGCGGCGACCATCTGTGACATCCATCGCCGCTTTCTTGAAGCCGGCGCGGACATCATCGAGACGAATACTTTCTCCGCCACGAGCATCGGGCAGAGCGAATTTTTCGTGGACGACCCGCGCGAACACGGCGGCCGCAAAGACCCGGCGTTTTACCAAGGCGTCATTGAAAATAAATTTCTCAACGACCTCGCTTGGGAAATCAACGAGCAGTCTGCCAAGCAATGCCGCGAATGGTGCGACCGCATCGCGAACAAAACTGGTCGTCCGCGCTTCGTCGCGGGCGCAGTCGGGCCGCTGACGGTTTCGCTTTCCAATTCGCCGGATGCGGATGATGCGGGCTTTCGCGTCTGCACGTTCGATCAGGTGAAGACCGCTTACACACATCAGATTCGCGGACTCATCGCGGGCGGCTCGGACATTCTTTTGGTTGAAACGATTTTCGATTCGCTGAACGCCAAGGCCGCGCTGGTGGCGATTCAGGAAGTCTTCGAGCAGGACGGCAAGATTCTACCGATCATGATTTCCGCCGCCGTCGGTCGCGGTGGTGAGACGATGATTTCCGCGCAAACCATCGAAGCATATTGGAACGCGATGAAGCATGTTAAGCCCATTGCCATTGGGTTAAATTGCTCGCTCGGACCAGACTTAATGAGGCCGTTCCTTGCGGAGCTCGCCGCGAAATCCAACACCGCTATCTCGTGTTATCCGAACGCCGGTTTACCAAATCCGCTCTCGCCGACGGGATTTGATTTGAAGCCCGAGGACATGGGGAATTTCCTCGGTGAATTCGCACAAAGCGGTTTGCTCAACATCGCCGGCGGCTGCTGCGG
>JBEEMY010000011.1:0-12510 GCA_041192415.1 Verrucomicrobiota bacterium
CAAAGATGTCAGCCCTACGGGCTTTCAAAGAGTTTTGGATCATTCACACCAGCGCCCAGCCCGGCTTGATTTCCTCATCCAGCGGTGGCAGCGGCACGTTCGCCCGCAGTTTTCTTTCGGCCAAAATCCCAATCATCGCGGCGTTGTCGGTGCACGGGGATTTTTCCGACCACAAAACACCATTCCCTAAATGGCGGTGGTCTGCTAGATTGCGGCCATGACAAAGTTCGCACAGGTTCTGGATTCTGCGGATGGACTGGCGTTTGAGGAACAAGAGTCGCTGGTGGAATTGCTGCAACACCGGCTGGCGGAACATCGCCGCGCGGAACTGATGGCAGCGGTAAAATCCGCCCGCCGCGAATTCAAAGCCGGACTTTGCCGCCCGGCCTCGCCCGTGCAAATCATCAAACGCATCTTCGCTTGAAGGAAACTAAAATCGGCAGCGGCGCGGGCGCTGCCAGACCAATGAAAGCCGGTCGTCAATCGGCAGTCGCTGTGGCCAGAGACGGCCACCCTCCAGAGTTTCAAAGCGAACGTTGCAACGCTTCCAAGCACCGCGAATTTTCCTTGGGCGTGCCGACGGAAATACGAATCCACTCCGGCAATCCGTAGCCACTCATCGGACGCGTGATGACGCCAAGTTTTTGCATGGCGTTGAAAACCTTTTGGCCATCGCCCACGCGCACGAGGATAAAATTCGCGTAGGACGGAACGAATTCCAGCTTCAACTCGCGGAACGCCTGCATGAAAAATTCCAAGCCGGTGAAATTATTCTGCCGCGTCTTGCGAACGTGCGCGTCATCATCCAGCGCGGCGAGCGCGGCGGTTTGCGCGAGCAGGTTGGCGTTGAACGGCTGTCGGATTTTCTCCAGCGCGGCGGCCAGTTCCGGCGACGTAATGCCGTAGCCGATGCGCAGACCGGCGAGGCCGTAAATCTTTGAGAACGTCCGCATCAGAATCAGATTCTTCCGCGCGCCGAGGCGGATGAGCGGAATCAAATCCACCGCGTCGTCGAGAAACTCGATGTAAGCCTCGTCCATCACGAGCAGCACGTCGTCGGGAACGTCGTTCACGAATTGGATGAGTTCTTCGCGCGGCGCCAGCGTGCCGGTGGGGTTGTTCGGATTCGCCACGAACACGATGCGCGTCTTGGGCGTGATGGCGCGCAGCATCGCGGGCAGATTGTGGCCGTGATTTTTCGCGGGCACGTTGATGACTTCCGCGCCCGCCATCTTGGCGACGATGGGATAGATGGCGAAACAGAATTGCGACACCACGATGTTCGTCTCCGGCGTGAGCAGCGCGTGCGAAACGAACTCGATGATTTCATTTGAGCCGTTGCCGAGCACCAGATTCGCCGTCTCCACGCCGAGCTTGGCCGCGAGTTTTTGCTTCAGGTAAAACGCGTTGCCATCCGGGTAAAGATTCACATGCGCAATCGCCTTTTGCATCGCGGCAATGGCAAGCGGCGACGGGCCGAACGGATTTTCGTTGGACGCGACCTTGATGATGGACTCGGCGGGCAGGCCGAGTTCGCGGGCGACTTCTTCAATCGGTCGGCCCGGCTGATAGACCGGCAAAGTTTTAAGGAAAGGAGAGAGTGGCAACATCAGTTTTTAGTTTTTGATTTCAGTTTTTAGTTGGCTTCGCCAGTTTGAGAAGTTTTGACAACAACTAATTTACTCCCCCGGCAACTTCGCATCCGCGCCGGGATAAAGCCGCTGATAATCCGTCGCCTGCACGCCGATGATGGCGGCCACGCCTAAAATGTCGTGCGCCGTCGCCCCGCGCGAAACATCAGCGGCGGGGCGGTTCAGGCCGAGCAGAATCTGTCCAAAATAATTCGCGTGCCCGACCACGCCCAGCAACTTGCTCGCGATGTTGCCGGAATTCAGGTCGGGAAAAATCAGCACGTTAGCGCGCCCGGCCACTTGGCTGTCGCGCAATTTTCTGATGGCAATGTCCGGGATCAGCGCGGCGTCCACTTGCAACTCGCCGTCGAAGTCTGCATCGAGATTCAGTTGCGATGCCTTGTGTCGCGCCTGCGCCGCCGCCGCCTGCATCTTGCCGATGGATGGATGCGCCGCGCTGCTGCCCTTCGTGGAAAAAGAAAGCATCGCCACATGAGGCCGCACGCCCAACAGATGCCGCGCCAGCCGCGCCGTCGCGATGGCGATGTCCGACAACTGATCCGTGGTTGGCTCCGGAATCACGCCGCAGTCCGCCATGAACAACACGCCCTGCTCGCCGATTTTTGTGTTCTCCACTTCCATCACCACACACGACGAGGCCGTGTGGATGTCCGGCGCGACTTTGATGATTTGAAACAGCGGCCGCAGCAAACTGCTCGTGATGTGCGACGCGCCGGAGACCACGCCGTCCGCCTGATGCATCGCCAGCATCATCGTGCCGAAATAATTCGGCTGGAGCATCGCCTCGCGCGCCTCCGTCGGGCGCAAACCTTTTTCCCGGCGCAGCGCATAAAACCGTTTGGCAAAATTCTCCAGTTCCTCGCTCGTCGCCGGGTTGATGATGCGAATGCCTTCGAGGGAAATGTTCAAATCCTTCGCCGTCGCGCGGACTTTTTCCTGGTCGCCCAGCAAGATGGGCACGCCGAGACGCAGCGCATAAAACTGCCGCGCCGCCTGCAAGATGCGCGGCTCGTCGCCTTCCGGGAACACCAAGCGCTTGGGATGACGCTGCAATTTTTCGATAAGCTGGCCAATGAAACGCATAGCCGGAGTTTCAAGTTTCAGGTTTCAAGTTTCAAGTTTTGTTTGGCCGCCAACGATGGCCCTGCCGGAAGATTTTTTTCCCCGCATTGACTTGGCCGCACGCGCTCGTTAATTTCCGTTCAACAATGCAGGACATCATCGAGCAGCTTCTCATTTTGCAGGAACGCGACCGGAAAATCCTCCGCGTCACCCACGAACTCGCCCACATCGGCCCCGAACGCGACGGCCTCCACGCCCGCGCCAAGGCCACCCAAGGTTCGCTCGAAGCCGCCAAACTCCGTGTCAAACAAATCGAATCCGAACGCAAACAACGCGACCTCGAAATCGAATCCAAGAAAACGCAGATCGAGAAATACGCCAACCAGCAATTGCAGACCCGCAAGAACGAGGAATACAAAGCCCTCGCCCACGAGATTGAAATGGCCAAGGAAGCCATCTTCAAAATTGAGGATGCAGAAATTATTTTGATGGAGCAGGCCGAAGTCGCGCAAAAGGAAGTGGCTCACGCCGCCACCGAAGCCGCCGCCGCCAAGAAACTCGTGGACGACCTCATAGGCAAACTCGACGAGCGCGAAGTGAACCTGAAAAAAGAACTCGCCGAAGTGCAAGCCACCCGCGCCCAAGCCGCGTCCGCCGTGGATGAACCCACGCGCAACCGCTACGAACGCATCCTCAAGAGCAAAGGCGAGAACGTCGTCGTCGGCGTGGAACACAGCTCCTGCGGTGGCTGCCACATGAAATTGCAGGCGCAGATTCTCGTCAGTTGCCAGTCGCACGGCGACATCGTCACCTGCCCGAGCTGCGGCCGGATTTTGTATTTCACCCGCGACATGATTTTGACGGCTGCAGATTGAGGTCGCTCCGTGGAACTGCTTTCACCAACACAAATCGGTTTCCTCTGCGGCGCAATTTTTTGCGTCGCATTTTTTTATTCCGCCGTCGGCCACGGCGGCGCGACCGGCTATCTCGCCGCGCTCGCCGTGCTTGGCGTTGCGCCCACTTCCGCCAAAGTCGCCGTCCTCATTACCAACGTCCTAGTCGCCAGCATCGCGCTCTGGCGATTTTGGCGTGCGGGATTTTTCGATTGGAAAATTCTCCTGTGGTTCGCCGTCGCGTCCGTGCCGTGCGCTGTCTGGGGCAGCAAAATCAAAATCAGCCCGCACACCTACAAACTCATTCTCGGCAGCGTGCTGACCATTGCCGGATTGATTTTACTTTTCCGCTCGCGCTGGCAGACGGACGACGTGGCGGTGCGAAAATTTTTCTGGCCACTCGCGCTCTTCATCGGCGCGCTGCTGGGATTTCTTGCCGGACTTACTGGCATCGGCGGCGGAGTATTCTTGAGTCCCCTGCTCTATTTGTTCCGCTGGGTGAAACCGAAAACCACCGGCGGCATCGCGGCGGGATTCATTATCCTCAACTCCATCGCCGGACTCGTCGGCGCGGGCTGGGAAAAAATTACGCACGTCGGGCCGCTACTCTGGCTCACGCTGCCCGCCGTCATCGGCGCGCTGCTGGGAACGCATTTTGGCACACGCCGCTGGAGCAGCGTCACCTTCAGCCGCGTGCTGGCAGCGGTGTTGGTTTTTGCGGGCGGAAAATTATTGCTGGAGGCGTGGTAGGGCAAACCTGCCGGTTTGCCGGGCGCGGGGGAAAGGCGGCGCAGCAGCGCCGCCCTACCACAAAATCATTTCAACTTCGGACGAAAACCCGCGATGTGATCCAGACACTCCGCAATCGCCCGCATCAACGGCGGCAGACATTCCGCGATGGCCTTGGGATTTCCCGGCAGATTCACAATCAAAGTTTTCCCGCGCACACCCGCCGTCGCGCGCGACAAAATCGCCGTCGGCACTTTGGCGAATGAAACCGCTCGCATCACTTCGCCGAAGCCGGGCAGTTCTTTTTCCAACACCGCGCGCGTTGCCTCCGGCGTCACATCGCGCGACGTCGGGCCAGTGCCGCCGGTCGTGACCACCAGCGCACAACCGTTCGCGCATAAAGTTTTCAGCGCGGTTTCAATCTGCGCCTGCTCGTCCGGCAACAGCGCGCACTCGAATTCAATTTCCTCGGCAAACTGCTCGCGCAAGACACGCTCAATCTCCGGCCCGCTGCGGTCTTCATAAACCCCGCCGCTCGCGCGGTCGCTCAAAGTGACACGTCCGATTTTCATTTTTTGATTTTGGAAACCAGCCGCACGCCTTCGACCACCATGGTTTTATCCACCGCCTTGCACATATCGTAAATCGTCAGCGCGGCCACGCTCACCGCCGTCAACGCTTCCATCTCCACGCCGGTCTTGGCTGTCGTGCGCGCCTCGGCGATGATGTGAACGAGATTTTTCTTCAGCACAAAATTCACCTCGACCGCATCCAGCGGCAGCGAATGGCAGAGCGGAATCAATTCATCCGTGCGCTTCGCCGCTTGAATCGCCGCGACTTTCGCCACGGTGAACACATCGCCCTTCGGCAATTTTTTGGCGCGCAACGCTGCGATGGTCTTCGGCTGGCAGCGCACAAATCCTTCCGCCACGGGGATGCGGAGTTGCGGCGGCTTGTGGCCGACATCCACCATCTTCGCGCGCCCGGCGGAATCCAGATGAGAGAATTTTTTCATGGCACTTCGAGCAATAACGTTTGAACCGGCTCACCCGCTTTCGGCGCGGGCGAATGGCCAGCGAATTGAATCAGCGCATTCACGCCGGTCAAGCCCGTCACGTCGCCGGAACTTTGCCAGCGCAAGGCGTGCGCGACAAGTTCGCCGTCGCGGATTTCAGTTCGAGCCGGCCAGAACGTTTCGCGCGCGTCGGGGCGGAATTCAAAATTCTCCGCGAGCGGAATTTTCACCAGCGGCCACGCAGGACTTACACCAGAAAATTTCTCCAACGCCAATCGCACGGCAACGTGCAGTGTCACAAAATGCGAAACGGGATTGCCCGGTAGAATGAAAGCCGCCTGCTCGCCGCGCTTGGCAAACACCAGCGGCTTGCCAGGGCGCAGGCTAATTTTTTCAAAGTGAATCTGGAAGCCGAGCGCGCCCAGAAGTTTTTTCCCGAAATCATAATCGCCCACGCTCGCGCCGCCGGAAATGAGCAGCAGGTCGAAATTGTCTTCATCGCGCAGAACTTTTTCGCGGAGCAATTCAAAATCGTCCGGCACAATTTCCTGCCGGGAAAGTTCCCCACCAAACTGCCGGATGAAGCCAGCGACGAGGGTGGTGTTGGAATCGCGGATCTGCCCTGCCCCCGGCGTTGCCGACGGTGGCACGAGTTCGTTGCCCGTCGTGAAATGCGCCACGCGCACCGGCGGCGAAATTTTTGGACTGACGACGCCAAGGCTAGCGAGCAAGGCGAGTTCGCCTGCGCCCAAGCGCGTGCCGGACTTCAAAAGCAAATCACCCTGACGCGCATCTTCGCCGCGTCGGCGGATGTGAATGGCACGACTTCGTTCCGGCAAAATAATGGAACCGTTTTCCACGCGAACGTTTTCCTGCATCAGCACTTGCGATGCGCCTTCAGGAATCTGGGCGCCAGTAAAAATCCGCGCGCACTCGCCGCGACTGATTTTGAACGACGGAGCCTCGCCCGGCTGAATTTCGCCGATGACACGAAATTTATCCGAGTCATCGTCTGCCGCAATGGCGTAGCCGTCCATCGCCGAGCGGTCGAAGGCGGGCAAATCCGCATCCGCGTAAATGTCTTCGCGCAACACGCGGGCGAAGGCCATTTCCAGCGCCGTCGGCTGGGGCAGCAATGGAAAAATTTTCTCCGCGATTAGAGCGCGGGCGACGGCGAGCGGAATCATGCGGGAAAATTCTATGCGAGGCGGCGAAGAAATGCCAATCTTGCCGCGTGGAAAACCAAGTGGAAAGCCGAGGCATGATTGACCCCAACGGACGACAGGTGGATTACCTGCGCATCTCCGTGACCGACCGCTGCAACGAGCGCTGCCTCTACTGCCTGCCGGAAAATTATTCCAACTGGCTGCCGCGCGCGGAAGTTTTGAGCGATGCCGAACTCCTCGCCGTCGCCCGCACCGCCGTGGCGCTCGGCTTCAAAAAATTTCGCGTCACCGGCGGCGAACCGCTGGTGCGTCCGGGCGTCGTAAATTTCATCCGCGAACTCATCGCTACGCCCGGCGTGGAATCCGTGCAGCTCACCACCAACGGCACGCGCCTGCCGGAACTCGCTCAGCCGTTGTTCGACGCGGGTTTGCGCCGCATCAACATCAGCCTCGACGCGCTGGATGCAAACATCTACCGCACCATCACGTCGGGCGATGTCACGCCGGTCCTGCAAGGCATCAAGCTCGTCAAACAGCTTGGCTTTCCATCGGTGAAGTTGAATACGGTTTTGATGCGTGGAAAAAATGACGGTGAAATTTTGCCACTGCTGAATTTCGCGGCGGAGCATGACTTGGCGATTCGTTTCATCGAGCTAATGCCGGTGAGCCTCACCGAAATGTTGAGCGAGAAAAACTTTTTACCGATTGCCGAAGTGTTTTCGTTGCTCAAACGTGAAGACGAGTTGGAGCCGATGAATGAGTCGCTGGGTTTCGGCCCGGCGAAATATTTCCGGCTGAAGAAGCGCGGCGTCACCGTCGGGCTGATTGGCGCGTTGAGCGACCTGCATTTTTGCGAGCGCTGCAACAAGATGCGGCTGACGTGCGACGGCAAGCTGCGCCCGTGCCTCGGCAATCATCTGGAGACGGATTTGAAACCGGGGCTGCGCCCGCAGATTGACGAAGCCCACCTGCAAAAACTTTTCCGCGCCACGCTGGCGGAAAAACCTTCCGAACATCTATTCCGCAACAATTACCAGCCGCAGCGGGTAATGACGGCGATTGGTGGTTGAATGAAAATCAACGTCCTCACCTTCGCGCAGACGCGGACGCAGCTTGGCTTCGGTGAAAAAGTTTTTGACTGCGAACCGAACGAGACGCCGCGTGAAATTTTCCGCCGCCTCGCGCCGGAGTTTGATCCGGGTAAAACTATTCGCGTCGCCGTGAATCAGGAATACGCCGACTGGGATCAGCCCGTAGGCGAAGCGTTTGAACTGGCATTGATTCCACCGGTGAGCGGAGGCTGAACATGAAAACGCACATTGAATTCACCCGCGCGCCGATTGTTGTTCCCGCGCAGAAAAATTCTTCACGTGAGATTGGCGCGTGCCTGGAATTTTCCGGCATTGTGCGCGAGCTGGAGCACGGCAAAACAATCCCCGGACTGTCCTACGAGGCGCATGAGCCAATGGCGCGGACGCAGTTGGAAAAAATTCTGCGCGAGCTGGGCGCGAAGCATCCGTTTGAAGAAATCTTCTTCATCCACCGATTGGAGTTTGTGCCGGTGGGTGAGGCTTCACTGTTTATCCGCATCACTTCGCGGCATCGGCAGGCATCGCTGGCGATGATGGCGGAATTGATTGACCGGCTGAAAGCGGACGTGCCGATTTGGAAAAATTCTGAAACGGTTTGAAAGATTTCCGATTACGGCTGCGGTTGTCCGGCCAGCTGCCAGTGTTTGATGACGTTCACGGGGTGGATGAGCATGATGATGTTCAGCGTGAGATTATCCCGCACCCACAACGCGCAGCCGATTTCCATGACGGCCACAGCGGCGAGGCTGACAAGTGGTTTCACCTTGCTCGCCAAAAGAAATCCAGCGGTCATCATCAGCCCGTCGCTCACGGAATTCAGCACGCTGTCGCCGCAGTAACCGAGCGCAACAGTGGCTTCGCGGTAGCGGTTGATGATGAGCGGAGAATTTTCCAGCAGTTCCCAACTGACTTCCAACGCCAACGCAATGAGCAGGCGTTTTTCCACGGGCAGCTTGCGCGCGACCAGCCAGAGCAATGCGTAAAAAGAAATCCCATGAACAATGTGCGAAAAGGAATACGGGTCGGCGACGCGCTGGGAATTTTCGCTGCTCCAGATGCTCGTCTCCCACAATCCAAAGCGGCCATCCGGTCCGAAGAACAGCCGACCCATGGCGAGTTCAATGCCCGTCTGCACCGCGAGGACGGCGAGAAAAATCAGGATGAGGCGCGACGGTTTCAAGCGGTTAAATTCTGCGGCCAGCTTAACCATCACCACCAAGTCGGCAATGCGGAATTTAGTTTTCGCGAATAATCACGGCAACGGCATCATGCCGCGAAAGTAGCGGCTGGGAAACGCAACCGCATTTGACTGCACGATGGAGATGACACCGCTGGCATCGGCCATGTTCGTGGAAATGTTTATCCAATTAACTAAATCGGTCGAGGCTTGCAGCACGAACGTCTGGCCGGGCGTGCCGACGAGCGAGGCTTGGAATGTGCCATCGGCTTTCGGCGGCGTGATGGAAACCTGACCGATGGTCGGGTTCGCGACGACGATGATTTGGCTCAAGCTATTTGAACTGCCAGAGAAATTTCCCGATGGATCGGCGAATTCCGCCGTGACGACCACGACGCTGCTGTTCGCCAGACTCGCCGCCGGGATGACCAGCGTGGTCGCGCCATTCGTCAGGCTGACGGGATTGCCCAGCGTGTTTGTGCCGTTGCATTTGAAACGCACCTGGCCGCTCGGTGACAGCGAGCCAAGCGTCCGCGCACTGACGCGCGCGACGAAGGTGATGTTCTGGTTGGTGCGCGCGGGGTTCACGTTGGAAAGCAGCAACGCCGCCGTGTCCGCTGGGGTTACCGCCAGCACGCCGTTGGTAAATGTGAAAACGTAGTTGGACGAAGCCAAAGTTCCTTTGACGATGGTGATGGGATAATTCGTGACCACGCTATTCGTCTTTGCCGTAGTCGTCAGCGTCGGTTTACCCGCGATGACCGCTGCCGTCTCGCCATTGACGAGGCCGATGAAGGTGTAAGTCAGCGGCGGATTCGTGACGCCAAACGCGCGGAACAAATTATCGGCAGACACCAAAAGTTTTGCGGCCGTGATGCTGGCGGTGGTTGCGGCGTTCGGGTTGAGCAAAGTGTAATTCGTCGCGTCCACACCGCTGATGGAAATTCCGGTGACAGAAATAAATTTATTCGTGCCGACCAAACTGTTCGTGAAGGCAGCACCAGCATAATTGTCAGTGATAAGATCACCGGCAACACGATTGTCGCTCAAGGTCACCGTGGCGACGGTCGTGCCGTCGTAAATTTTGTTCACGCCCTTCGCAGTCACGGAGAAGTTTGCTGGTGAAATGTTTGCACTGGCCGGCGGTTGCGTGAGCGCGTAGTTGCCTGCGTTCGTGCCGCTGACGATGAGGCCGGAAATCGCCACGGGTTTGGCCACGCCGATAGTTTTGCTGGCGAACAAGCCTTTGGCGTTGGTGGTGACGAGCTTTAGACCATCACCGGCAATCTGGCCAAGCAACGTGGCGGCGGTGAAGTTCAATCCCGCCGTCGTCTTTGCGTCATAAACTTTGTTGCTCGCGGTGATGCCGGAAACTGTCAACGCGGCGGCGGTGATGTTGCCGGTCGCGATGGCGTTGGTGTTCGCGAGCAAATAATTCGGCGCGTCCACCCCAGAGATGGAGATGCCGGAAACCAAAATCGTTTTTGCAATGCCCACGGATTTGTTGGTGAACTGCGCGGTGATATAGCTGGCTGTGAAAACATCGCCAACGATGCGGTTGTCGGCAAGCGTGACGGTGGCGGCCGTCGTGCCATCGTAAATTTTGTTCGCGCCTTTCGCCGTGATGGTCAGGCTCGCGGCGGTGATGCTCGCGGCGGCGGTCGGTTGCGTCAGCGAGTAGTTCGCCACGCTCGCGCCGGAGATGGTCAACCCAGTGACAGCCACGGTTTTTCCTACGCCCACATTTTTATCGGCAAAGTCTCCGCGCGCGGCGACGAGATTCAAACTCACCACGTCACCACTCAACCTGCCGACGAGTGCCGCACTGTTGGTGTTGAGCGCGGCGGTGGTCCGCGCATCGTAAATTTTGTTGCTCGCGGTAATTCCTGAAACGGTCAACGCCGCTTTTACCACGGTTAAAACCAAGCTGCTCGCGCTGGCGGCGAAATTGGTGTCGCCGCTGTAGGTGGCGGTGATGCCATGCGCGCCAACCACGAGACGATTGGTGACCGTGAAATTTGCCTGCGCCGAAATTAGGTTTGCAGAACCGAGCGTAGTGAGGCCGTCTTTGAAAGTCACCGTTCCCGTCGGCAGTCCGGCACCCGGAGCCAGCACGGAAATTTTGGTGCTGAAGGTTGCAAGCTGGCCATAGCCGATGACGTTCGTGACGCTGCTCAACACGTTGACGGTTTTCCCCTGGGTGATGTTAAACGCGCCGCTCATCACACTTTTGAATTTTGCCGACGCGGCCTGCAAGCGATAGGCGCTCCCGATTTGGGTGACGAGGAGATTAGCAAAAACCGCCCTGCCCGAGGCATCCGTGCTGACATTCGTGACCCCAGCCAATACACCAACCTTGCTCAAGGTAATCGCGACCGGAATCCCAGCGAGCGAAATATTCGTGCCCCGGCTGTCGCGGAGTTGCATCACAACATTCGACAGCGTCGCACCAAAAACCGTGCTGGCTGGTTGGGTGGTGAAAACCAGATTGGTCGTCAACGCCTTCGCAGTTCCGCTGGCGAGCAGGCCGACCAGCAACAATGCCAGCAGCCGTGCAGCCTTGATTGTAAAAGTGCGTCCGCCGGTCGTTGTAGTTAAGTGCATAATTTCCCTAATCGGTGTAATCGTCAAAATTCCAAGTGCGTTTAGCAAATAAGAGGCCAGCGGGATAAAACCTTTGAAATCACTGGCTATTTGGCGTTTTAAGATGCAAACAAGCAGGCTGCTGAAAACACGGCGAGTCTCGCCGCAGGACAATTATGCGAGAAATCAGGACAGGCTCCGAAACCTAGATGATTGAAAAATCTACCGGACTCGCCGAACATCAGGCGCTTGAAACTGCTCGAAAAAATCAACTCCGCCTTCCGCCCGCAGAAAATTTCCCGGACGCGAATGTTGCTCGCGCTCGCCGTGGCAGTCGTCGCCGACGGCTTGCAAATCCTGCTCGGACCGCTCGGCTGGGCGGGGCTAGATCAGGCGATTGATTTTGTCGCCATGATGGTGACGATGTGGCTGCTCGGCTTTCACCTGCTGTTGCTGCCGACTTTTTTTGTGGAATTGATTCCCGTCATTGAAGACCTGCCCACTTGGACGGCGTGCGTCGCCGCCGTCATTGCGCTGCGCCGACGTGAACCACCCGCTGGTAAAAATCCGCCCACACCCGCGACGGCAGAGAAACCGGCAATTGAAATCTGATTGAAAACTTCGCCCGCACACGGCAAATTATCCTCGCTATGCAATCTGTTTTTACCGGCCCCGTTTACGTCGTGCGCGACAACATTGACACCGACCAGATCATCTCCGCGCAATTCCTGAACCTCGTGCCCACCATCGCCGAGGAATACGAGAAGCTCGGCAGCTACGCCCTCGACGGCCTGCCCGCCTCGCTCTACCCCATCCGCTACGTCAAGGCTGGCCAGCTCGACAGCGATTATCCCATCGTCGTCGGCGGGAAAAATTTCGGCTGCGGCAGCTCGCGCGAACACGCGCCCATCGCCATGGGTTCGGCCAACTGCCAGCTCGTGCTCGCCGAAAGTTTCGCGCGCATCTTTTTCCGCAACTGCGTCGCCACCGGCGAACTCTATCCCTGTGAATGCGCCGACCGCCTCTGCGACATCTTGAAGACCGGCGACGTCGTGACCGTTGACCTCGACAAGGCCAGTGTGACCGTTCAAGCCACCGGCAAGGTGTATCAATTCAAACCGCTCGGCGATGTTCGTCCCGTT
>JBEEMY010000012.1:0-12480 GCA_041192415.1 Verrucomicrobiota bacterium
AACCTCCGTCGCGCCTTGGCTCTGTCCGGCTGTTCCCAATACCACGCGATCCACACGCTCAATTCATACAACGCCTGCAACGGGATAAACATCATCAACTGCGTCAAAATCTCCGGCGTGGTCAGCAGTGCGCCGAGCACGAGGTTGATGACCACCATGTAGCGCCGCGCCCGGGAGAGAATTCCGTAGTTCAACACACCGATTTTCACGAGTGTCAGCACTAGCACGGGCAGCTCGAAGCCCAGCCCCATGCCGAGCATGAATTTGCAGACGAAGCTGACGTATTCTTCCGCGCGCCATTGCGAGGCGCCGACGCCCAGCCAGTTGGAATACATCTGTGAGGCCGACAACGCCAGCGGCATCAGCACGAAGTAGCAGAACGAAACACCGGCAAAGAAAAGTCCGAGGCCGATGAATAGCCCGCGCAGGACATATTTCTGCTCGTGCATCTTCAACGCCGGGAAAACAAATGACGCGATGAAATACAACAGGAGCGGCGCGGCCAGCACCAGCCCGCCGTAGAATGCGAGTTGGATGGCCAAGATGAAACCGCCCGCTGGGCCGAGGTTCACCAGTTCCACCTTCATCCGTCGCGCCGCGTCGGCCGTCGTCTGGTTCGTGTCCACGCACCAGCCGAGCACTTGATTCGTGCCGATGACCAGCGGTTCAACCGTGACCGCCACAAAGCGGTTCGTGCCGAGATCTAGAGATTTTTCCTGCGTCGGCGTCAGCGTGAAATGGCCCAGGCGGTTTGCACCAAAACTGACTGTGACAATCTGGTTTGTGCCGGGAAAATCCACCGTGGCGCGGGATAGCGGCCATTGGAGAATGGCCATGACGTAGTTCGCCCCGACGAGGCAGATCAGCATGGCGAGGCCGAGCGTGACGCTGATTTTGACGAGCACCCAGCGAAAATCTTCAAGATGATCCAGAAAAGATTTTACGGGACCGCCGTCGTCATCCGGCGGCTCTGAAGAAAAATCGGCCATGAAAAACGGCGGCTAAAACGAGCGTCAGAGGACTTTCGTTTCCGGCGGCGTCTGCGCTTGGGCGGCTGTGTTAGCGGGCGGCGTTTTGGGGGCGGGCGGGCTGCTCGCTTCGGGATTATTGATTTCGTCCGTCACTTCCTTGGTGGCCTTTTTGAATTCGTTGATGCCCTTGCCGAGACCCTTGGCGAGTTCGGGGATTTTTTTCGCGCCGAACATAATCAGGACAATAATCAGAATCAAAATGATCTGACCGCCGCCGGGAGCCCACGCAAAAATAGTATTCATAAAATGAAAGTCGAACCTGCCACGAGCCTACGCCCGCCATGCCGGTTAGTAAAGGCGCAAAACGGTTTTTGGGCGGCGGTGACGACCACGAATTCAGAAGCGCAGCGTGGTTTGCAGGATGAAGACGTTCGCATCAGCAATCGCCGTCGAGCCGCTCGGATGAAAAACGTGTTGCAGGCTGCCTTGCACCGTCCACCACGCGGTGGCTTGGATTTTGTAACTCAATTCAATCACGCCTTCATAATCGGCTGGCGTGAAACTTCCGGGAGCGAGGGCGTTGATGTCGCGCTGGGCGGCGCGGAGATTGTCGCTGAACGCAAGATATGAACCGGCCAGCGCAAACGTGTCCCAGTCACGCGTCGGGATGAGGCCGCGGTAAACGAGTCCGCCATCCAGTTCAAGCTGCGTCAGATTGCGGTCGGCGGGTGCGCCGAGGGCGCGGAAAAAGGCGGTGAGACCTTGCTGCGCCGGATCGGTTTTGCCGTGTTCCAGCGTGAGTTGTTGTTCGGCGAGGAAATAAATACCGTAGTTGCCATCATGCCGGTGTGGTGCGGGCGCAATTCCGGCGGCGTAGAAAACCCCTTCGTAGGCATCGGCAAAACTGCTGGTGTGATAATACGCGCCCAGTTTGTAGCTGCCGCCGAGGCCGGGGTTGTTCGTGCCTGGATTGTGCCGCCAGCCGATTTCAAAATAGTTCAGCGCGCCGTCGCTGCGGCTGAACCGGAATTGCGTTCCGGAATCGCTGCGGTCAGGGGCGCCGCTGTAGATACCGGCTTGGAGATAAATTTTTTCGGACGGATTCCAACGCACCACGGTGCCGGGCGCGGCCAGCGGCGTGGTGGCCAGCCCATGCGTGGTGGCGGGAAATCCGGGAACGTCAAAAACATTGAACGGCAAGGTCGGGTAGAAAAAAGTCTGGTTCAACAGCGTGAACTGGCAGAAGCCCCAGTAGTATTCCGGCAGGATGAAGTCCGAATCCACCGCCAGTTCACCGAGCTTGATGGAAAGTTTTTCGCCAAAGAATTTCTGCTGATACCAAAGCTCACCGAGGCGCGTGGTGTTATCGAGGTCGAGCAGGTTGACGCGGTTCAAGTCGCCGGAGTAGCTGGCGGAAAACGGTTCGTGGCTGTGGAGCCAGAGACCGGTGACATGGAATTTCCCACCGGCGAACCCAAGGAGTTTTTCCGAATCCAGTTCCAGCATCCCAAAAGCCGCACCCTGATAAACCGCGCCCGGGCGGAGGCCGCCAGAAAAATTATCCGGGAGCGAACCGGCGTAGAAGAATTCAAAATCAATTCCATGAGTAGACAACCACGGGCGTGTGCCGTCCCAATCGCCCAGCAGATAATTCTGCGTGGCCCAGCGGGTCAAGGCATTGGTGGTTTGCGCCATGCCCGCCGTCGACAGCAGCCAAAGCAGAAGTGCCGCATGGAGAAATTTTTTCATGGCGGCGGTCGGTTATTCCAGCGCTTTGCGGACAGCGGCTTGCACCTGTTCCTGGGTGTAAGGTTTTAGGATGACCCCTTTGAAACCAAACGCCTGATGCTCGGCCAGCACGGGGTCGTGCGAGTAACCGCTGGAGACGACGGCTTTGACGTTGGGATCCAATTCCAAAATGCGGCGCATGGTTTCCTTGCCGCCCATGCCGCCAGGAATGGTCAAATCCATCACGACCAAATCAAACGCATGGCCATCCGCCACCGCTTTTTGATAAGACTGCAAAGCGGTCTCGCCGTCGGGCGCCATCGCCACTTCGTAGCCAAGTTTGCCAAGAATTTTTCCAAGCACGCGGCTGACCATCGCGTCATCATCCATGATGAGGATGCGATGGCGTTGCGGGGTGCCGGGTGGTTCCACCGGCGGCACAGCCATCGGTATTTTTTGCGAAACCGGCAGCAGTAAATGAAAGGTTGTGCCGCCGCCCGCCGGCGATTCCACGGTGACTGCGCCCAGATGGCTGATCATGATGGAGTGAACGACCGCGAGACCCAAGCCGGTGCCGGTGGATTTGGTGGTGAAATACGGATCAAAAACTTTATCGAGATGTTCGGCGGGAATGCCGCAGCCCGCGTCGTGAACCGTCACCTCGACGAAATCGCCGGGAGCCACGAGCAAATTGTCCGCCGTCGTCACCGTTCGGTTTTTTGCCCGGATGGTGATGAGGCCGCCATCGGGCATGGCTTGGCAGGCATTGAGGACGAGGTTGTGGAACACTTGCGTGAGCTGCGCGGCATCGGCTTCCACCAGCAGCAGGCCGGGAGCGATTTGAATGGCCGACTTCACTGGCTTGCCGCGCAACGCAAAGCTGGTGCTGTCGCGGATAACCAATTCGAGATTCACCGCCGCTTTCACTGGTTTGCCGCCTTTGGCAAAAGTTAGCAACTGACCCGTTAAACTTTTTGCCTGAAAGGATGCCTGCTCGGCCTCGGCCAACACTTCGTGATTTTCCGAGTTGGCGGGCAAATCCATTTTCGCCAGCGAAATGTTGGCGAGGATGGCGGTGAGGAGATTATTGAAATCATGCGCGATGCCGCCAGCCAACAGCCCCAGACTTTCAAGGCGTTGCAAGTGCTGCATCTGCTGTTCGTGTCGCAGACGCTTCTCTTCGTTTTGCCGACGTCCCGTCAAATCGCGAATGAAAACCGCGGTGTATTCCTTGCCGGCGACCTGAATGTAGCTGACGGAAAGTTCTGCCGGACGCGTGCGCCCATCCTTGAAACGTTGCGTCAGTTCAAACGTCGCAAAATGATCACGCTTGAATCCCAGCCAGCGCTCCGCCCACGTCTCCGCCGGAAAATCTGTGGCCAGCTCCGTCAATGTCAGCGCCCGCAACTCCGCCTCGGAATAACCCATGCCGTTGATCGCGGCGGCGTTGGCGTAAATGATTCGCCCCCGGTCATCCGTCCAGAGAATCTGCTCCGCTGCCGCATCCATCGTGATTTGCGTCAGCCGCAGTTGCTCCAGCAACGCCACTCGCTGCGTCACATCCGCACCGACGCACAGGATTTCCCTCAACTGCCGTTGCTCGTCATAAATCGGCTGGTTAGTCCAAGTAATCCAAATGCGCCGCCCGTCGCGACAGATGTTTTCGTTTTCCGTCAGCGAAAACTTCTCCGGAGAACGCATCAGCTCCGACATCTTGGTCGCCATGCTTTCACCCTTGGAAGAAATCGTCGGCACGATGCTGCCAACAATGTCGCGCCCAACCAATTCTTCGCGCTTATATCCAAATAGTTCCTCGGCAAAACGATTGATAAAAATAATTTTCCCCGCTGCATCCATGCGCAGAATAATACTCATCGCGTTTTCCACCACACTGCGGTAGTTCTCCTCGCTCACCGCCAACTCCTTGGCGTAACGGGACAACTGTTGTTGCTCGCGGTCATAGCTGGTCACAATCACCCAAACCACCAACACGATGGCTATGAAACAAGAGATAACCCCCGTGAAATTATCCAAAAACCATTCCGAACGGACATTCAGACGCAGCACCAAATCAGGGAAAAAATACTCCGTCAACATCAACGCCGAAACATCAAGCACAACGAAGCCAACAACTAACCAGCGCGTCCGCCCCCGGCACAACACCAGCGGCAACATGATGATGGGGAAGAAAAAACCAGTGACGCTGCCATTGATGCCGCCGTTGAGAAACCAAACCGGGTTCATCATCAAAATAAGAACCGTCAAAAACAGCAAAACCCGGTTTTTGCCACGGCAAGACTGCGAGTAACAATAAACCCCGAAAAGACCCAGCGTGATGTCTGAAAGATTAACCGCCAACGGCAAGCTGGTTTCAAAGAGATTCACCGGCAGCACCACGAACAAGCAGACCACCGCCAGCGTCAGGCACATCAGGCGGAATAATCGCAACTGCAACGCCAGCGTCTGATCTTTCGCAACAAAATTCCAAAATTGTTCCAACTGTAAATCCATGTGCTCCCAGCGTCGCCCAAATCAGTTCAGGTGTCAGTCGGAAAAACTCAACTCAAATCAACCCAGCCGGAGCGTTAGGCTGGGCGTTATTTTCTAAAGAGTTAAGTTTCTAAATCCACATCTGCCTCATTCGCCGTTTTCCCTGCGCCATTCCCCAACGTCGGCTGGCGGTCATTGTCAAATCGCTTCAGTGTGATTAACAAAATACTAATATCTGCTGGCGACACCCCGGAAATTCGCCCCGCCTGCCCCAAAGTGGCAGGGCGAATTTTGGAAAGTTTTTGTCGCGCTTCATGCCGCAAGCTTGGGACATTGGCATAATCAAAACCCAGAGGAATTTTTTTACCCTCAAGTTTTTTAGTTTTTTCAACCTCCTTTTCCTGCCGCCCAATGTAGCCCGCATACTTCGCGCAGATTTCGACTTGCCGTATAACCTCTTCCGACAAACCGCCGATTTGATTTGGAATTGTTTTGTAAGTGTTTTCAGGTCGAGAAAGAATTTTAATCAAAGAGTCAGAAACACAAAATGTTGTTTCCAAACGTTTTATCTCTAAATCAATTTGCTCCTCTTTCGCTTTATAAATATGATAGTTGCGCTCTGGAAGCAAGCCAACTTCATAGCCAATTGTTGACAAGCGTGCATCTGCGTTGTCTTGGCGCAAAAAAAGCCTGTGCTCTGCCCGGGAAGTGAACATTCGATAGGGCTCAGTCGTCCCTTTCGTGATTAAATCGTCTATCAAAACTCCGATGTAAGCTTGATCTCGTCGCAATACCAAGGACTCTTCGTTTTTGGCTCGTCTTGCCGCATTAATTCCAGCAACCAACCCTTGAGCAGCAGCCTCTTCGTAGCCGGAAGTTCCATTGATTTGCCCACCAAGGAATAAGTTTGCACAAACTTTAGTTTCTAACGATGAGTCGAGTTGATTTGGATACACAAAATCGTATTCCACCGCGTAAGCTGGCCGCATTATTTCTGCATTTTCGCAGCCGGTTATGGATTGCACCAATTCATACTGAACATCAAACGGCAGGCTAGATGAAAGTCCGTTTACATAAACTTCGTCAGTCGAAATACCCTCTGGCTCTAAAAAAATTTGGTGGCTCTTTTTTTCAGCAAATCGGACAATTTTATCTTCAATCGAAGGACAGTAACGCGGGCCGACCCCCTCAATCACACCAGAATACATCGGCGATTTATGGATGTTTTTTTTGACGATTTCAGCAGTTTTATCCGTAGTGTGGGTAATATAGCAATCAAGCTGGCGATTAGTATGCGCCAAAACTGACCCTGACGGGTATTTGCCGTTAGAAAAACTAGACGGAAAAGTTGTGGCCGGATGTTCCACATGGAACAAATCATTTTTCCAGAAAGAAAAATACGGGGCTGGATCGTCTCCATGCTGAATCTCCATAACAGAAAAATTTATGGATTTTTTCAGAAGGCGAGGCGGGGTCCCGGTTTTAAGCCGCCCTAGCTCCAATCCCAATTCAGCCAAAGACCCAGATAGATTCATCGCGGCTGAATCACCCGCTCTCCCGCCAGCTTGTTGATTGGCGCCAATGTGCATCAATCCACGCAAAAAAGTTCCCGTGGTTATGACCACGGTTTTTGATAAATATTGAACCCCCAGCGTTGTTTCAACTCCGGTTGCGACCCCATTTTGGTTCAAAATTTTAGATGTTTGTCCCTGTTTGACATCTAAATTATTTTGAGACTCACAAACCCATTTAAGTCTGAATTGATAGGCCTTTTTATCGCATTGCGCTCGAGGAGCCCAAACTGCTGGCCCTTTTTTGGTATTCAGCATTCGAAATTGAAGCCCACAAACATCAGTGTTTTTCCCCATTTCGCCGCCAATCGCGTCTATTTCCCTCACTAAATGACCCTTTGCAAGACCGCCAATGGCTGGGTTGCAGGACATCTGGCCGATGCTGTCTGCGTTTATTGTAAGGAGAAGCGTTTCACATCCCATTCTGGCTGAAGCCAAGGCTGCCTCAACGCCGGCATGCCCAGCGCCGACAACAATCACATCATATTTTTTTGGATATACGAACATGAGAGTATCAGACACCGTATCGCGCCTTCCATAAGTCTATGTTTTCTTGCTTTGCGATTGTTTTATTAGAGCGCAAGTGTTCGCAAATTTTGAATATGAGTTCCAGCTCTTCATTTGCACCGATTTTGTCACCAATCTCCGCAAGGGAGAAATTATTTCCGGGGTTCTTTGAAAAAAGATCAGTAATTTTATTTTGTATAAGAATGACGTTGCCCGCTGCTTTTTTACCAGCCTCCACGCCAGGTTGGTGATACGCATTAATGTTAATAATTGATGCATAGAACCCAACCGCCCGCTCAAATAGAGCGATTAATATCCCAATGCTCTTGGTGTTAACAACTCCTATGGTAATAGAAATAGACTCGCGCCCATTTTCTGCGAGCGCCTGTCTGGTTCCAAGATAAAATCCATGTAAATAATCTCCGGACGTGATCCCGGGATCGACATCAATTTTTTTGCTTTGTTGGTCAACAAGCACCTCGATAAAGGTGGCAAAATAATCATTTAGGCCGTCTCGAAGCTGTTGAATATAAGAATGTTGATCGGTTGCACCCTTGTTTCCAAGAACAGTAATTCCTTGGTTGACAACTTTTTGATTCCGATCAAGCTCTTTACCTAGGGATTCCATGATAAGCTGTTGTAGGTATTTTGAAAACAGTTCGAGCCTGTCCTTGTATGGAATAACAACCATGTTTTTTGTTCCTTTTCCGTTACCGGAGGCATACCAAGCCAAAGCAAGAAGAGCAGCGGGATTCTTATTTGTAGCAGTGGTTCGCGTCAACTTGTCACAATCAGACGCGCCTGTTAGTAAATCGTCAATTTTGAAACCCTGCAAAGCTGCGGGCAAAAGGCCGACCGCAGAAAGTTCACTGGTTCGGCCACCTACCCAATCCCACATTGGGAATTTTTCAAGCCATTGATTTTTTGTCGCATACTTGTCTAATTCGCTTCCTGCCATAGTTACAGCAATGGTGTAGTCCCCAAAGCAAAGGCCACATTTTTTGTAGGCGGCCTCAGCGATTAACATTCCGTTACGAGTTTCTTTCGTTCCGCCGGATTTTGACACTACTATCGTTAATGTTTTGCTTAAATCAGGCCCTATCAGTGTTAAAACGCGATCCATCCCATCAGGATCGGTGTTATCAAAAAAATACGGTTTTAACTGATCAGTTTCCGGGTTGCTGAGGGCGTTCGCAACAAATTGGGGGCCGAGTGCAGATCCACCAATGCCAATTAATAAAAAATTCTTAAACTTGCCGGCACCGCCACAAATATCGCCGTTATGTATTTTTGCTGCGAATGATTTGATGTGCTTCAAGGTTTGCTCAATTTCGTTCCTAATTTCAGCGGTGGGCGCCAAGCTTGGATTGCGCAGCCAGTAATGTCCAACCATCCGGTTTTCGTCCGGATTGGCAATGGCACCTTTTTCCAATGCGTCCATTTCGGCGTAGGCCTTTTGCATTTTGGGTTCCATGTTTGCAAAGAATGCATCGTCCACGTTCATTCGGCTTAAGTCGACCGCCAGCTCGAGTTCGGGAAATTGGGTGTAGTATTTTTGAAAACGCTCCCACCACTGCATTTTTGTTAGGTTCATAAAATTATGTCGTCAGCGATTGAATGATTTTGTCGGAATTGCGGCAAGGAAAATCCCGACCCGAAAACGACTCGCCGCCAGGTCGCTCTTTGTTCAGTGATGACAATGCAATTTGCCTTCCCAATGAACTGGTATGAATCAAGAATCTGTAGTTCATGATTCAGGCAAGTCTGATGACCAAAGACGTTTTCTGACTAGGCTCCAAAAGAAAAATCAGCTACACCAAGGCCGCTTTGAATTCTTCCAAAACCGTTCGGCTAACCGTTAGTCTGCGCGTCGCGGCGTTGCTTGCGATTTTTGTGCTGGGGGGGCTGGCGGCATGGCATACAGCACCACTGAATGTTCGCGCCACCGTGCCGCTGCTCTGGCTACCGCCGGGAATTTTTCTTGCCGCCGTTTTGGTGTTCGGATGGCGCGGCCTGTTGCTGGGGCTGGTCGGCACGTTCGCGTTTGCCTTCGTTGCGGAAATCCCGTTGGGTAATATTTTTCTTGGCACTTGTTTGGGCGGCGCGACCGGCGCGCTGCTTTCCGCGTGGCTGCTGAAAAAGTTATTGTCGTTTGATGGCGCAATGGAACGCGTGCGGTTTGCCGCCGGATTTCTCGTCATCACCTGCGGCCTTTGTGCGCCACTCAATGCCACCGCCATCGCCGCGAGCCTCGCGTTGGAAAATAAAATTTCCTGGGACGCGTTTCTGCCGCACGCGCTGGAATGGTTGATTCCCAATGCCCTCAGCCTCCTGATCATCACGCCGGCCATCATCACTTGCACCGCGAGTTCTGCCATCTGGATGTCGCCGCTGCGGATTTTGGAGGCGCTCACCTACGTCACTGGGCTGGTGGCGAGCGGGCTGATGGTTTTCGGGCTGCACCAGATTCCAGAGCTGAAAAATTTTCCTGTGGATTATTTGCTTTGCCTGCTTTTGCTGGCGAGTGCACTGCGATTTGGCCCGCGCGGCGCAGCACTAGCCATGCTTTTTGTCACCGGCTTTACCGTGGAATCACTCGTGCAACACACGGGGCCGTTTGCGGCCGCCACCGGCTGGCAATTGCCCGGTGGCTTCCTTGGTTTCGCCGCCATCGCCAGCCTGATGCTTGCTTCAGCCGCGATTGAACGCCGCCGGATTCTCGTGGGCATCATTGAAAATGAACGCCGCCTCCGCGCCGTCGTCGCCGACCAGTCAAACCAGATTTGCCGTTTTCTGCCGGACGGAACTATCACGTTCGTCAACGCCGCCTTCGGTGAATTTCACGGGAAAGACGCGGCGGAATTGCTGGGAACGAATTTTTTTCAAGGGCTCGCTCCCGATGCCAAGCCAGTCGTCCCGCCGGATTTTTCCAAGCTGACCACGGAAAATCCCGTTTTGAATTTCGACCGCCGCGCCGAGTCTGCTGCCGGCCATATTGAATGGCAACAATGCAACGTGCGCAGGCTGGAGCGCGGCAGCCACGGCACGGTGGAATTTCAAGCCGTCATTCAGGACATCACGCCGCGCAAACGCGCCGAGCTGGAGGCGCAGGAAGCCAAGTCCGCGTTGGAAAAAAACAATCGCCAGCTTGCGGCGGCCGCTGCCGACGCGCGCGCCGCTGCCGAGACCGCCAATCGCGCGAGCAATGCCAAGAGCGAATTTCTCGCGAACATGAGCCACGAGATTCGCACGCCGTTGAGCGGCATTCTCGGCATGGTGGAGTTGCTCGCGCAGACGCGGCTCGATAATCGTCAGCGCGAATTTGCCGATGCCGCCGTGGAGAGCGCGAATGCCCTGCTGCACGTCATCAACGACGTGTTGGATTTTTCCAAGATCGAGGCGGGCAAGATGACCATCGCGCAGGAGGAATTTTCTGTCCGCGCCGTGCTGGACTCCGTTTTGGAAAACGCCGCGACGCGGGAGCCGGGAAAAAAACTCGCGCTCGCCGCCATTCTCCGCCGCGAAATTCCGCATCGGCTCACCGGCGACGCCGCGCGGCTCCGCCAGATTCTCCTCAACCTCGTCGGCAACGGCATCAAGTTCACGCCGCGCGGCGAAGTCGTCGTCCGCATCTTGCCGCAGATGCAGACGGCGAAAAAAATTATCCTGCGCTTTGAAGTCATCGACACGGGCATCGGGCTTTCCGCCGACCAGATCAAACAATTATTCCAGCCATTCATGCAGGTGGACACCTCCTCGTCGCGCAAGTTTGGCGGAACCGGCCTGGGCCTCGCCATCTCGCGCAAATTCGTCGAGCTGATGGGCGGAAAAATCGGCGTGACCAGCGTCGCTAGCAAAGGCTCAACCTTTTGGTTTGAACTGCCGTTTGAAATTCCACCGCAGCCCGCGCTCGAACGCAGTTTTCCCGGCCTCGTTTTTTTGCAAGCCATCATCGCCGTGCCGAACGCGAGCCTGCGCGAATCACTCACGGAACAATTGCATGGTTGGGGCGTGGATTGCCGCGCGCTGGCCACACCCGCCGAACTTTCTCGCGTGTTGAAAAATGATTTGCGCGCCGCCGTGATTCCGCTCGTGATCTGCGATGACGAAATGCTCGCGCTCGGCGGCGAAGAGTTGCGGCGGCAGCTCGTGGAAAAAAAATCGCATCTCCATTCCATCTTGCTTGCCAGCCCGGCGGGTTCGCTGGGCGAAGATCAGGCCGGCCCGGCGGGTTTTGCCAACGTGCTGCTCAAGCCCGTGCGCGAATCGCCGCTGTTCGACGCGCTTGTCCGTGTCGTCGCCGAAATCAAACCGGAGGAAACCAAGACCATCGCGGAAGTCGTGGGCGAAACGCAATTCATCACGCGCGAACCGGTCGGGCCGAAGCGCACCGCCGTTTCCGATTTGAAAATTCTCGTCGCGGAAGACCACCCCTTTAACCGCAAGCTCGCACAACTGGTGCTGGATAATTTTGGCGCGCGAGCCATCTGGGCCGTGGACGGACGCGAGGCCGTGGAAAAATTTTCGCCCGGCAACTGCGACGCGATTTTGATGGATTGCAATATGCCCGAGCTGGACGGCTTTGAGGCCACCGCCGCCATCCGCAAGATTGAGGCGGAGCAAAAGCCGGCGCGGCGCGTCCGCATCATCGCGCTCACGGCGAACGCGCTCGTGGGCGAACGCGAACGCTGCCTCGCCGCCGGCATGGACGATTACATTTCCAAACCGTTCACTGCCCAGCAAATTTTCAACGCACTCCTCGCCGCCGTGCCGCCCAAGGCCGCGAGCGCGGTGGAAAGTTTTGATTCCACGCGTCTGGAACAACTGTGCACCGAACTGGATCGCATTGCCGTGAAGGACATGGCCGGGGATTTTCTGAAAGAATTCCCTGGCCGGCTCGCCGAAATCCACCGGCTGCACCGCGTCGCGCGCTGGTCGGATTTGGAACGTGCTGCCCATTCGCTCAAGGGGCTGGCCGCACTGTTCGGCTTCCCAAAACTTTCGGAAAAATTTCTGGCGATTGAGAGCGCCGCCGAAGTTTCCGACCAGCCACAGGTGCAGGCCGCGCTGGTTGGCCTGGACGCGCAAGGCGAGGCCGCCGCGCGGCAGTTGCGGGAATGGCTGGAATAAAACTGGGGCTGACCCATTTGCATTTAAAGTAATGACCGATTGTGGGTTTTAACCGCAGGAGCAGATGATGAAAAAGCGAAATA
>JBEEMY010000013.1:0-12171 GCA_041192415.1 Verrucomicrobiota bacterium
TGATGGCCAGCCCGGTTTGGTTTGGCAATTTGCCGGTGGAAGTTTTTGAAGGAACGTGGCCGACTACACACGCTGTCACCAATCCGTCTCGCGGTAGTCTTTCAGAAATTTCCCCCAAATGTGTTCGCCGGTATTCACGCCGACGATGATCGGGTCAACGATGCGCGCCGCGCCGTCCACGATGTCCAGCGGCGGATGGAAGCGATGCTCCGCCACCTTGCGCTCGGCGATGTGCGCCGGGTCTTCGTCCGTCACCCAGCCGGTGTCCACGGCGTTCATATGGATGCCGTCCACCTGATAATCGGCGGCGGCGGTGCGCGTCATCATGTTGAGCGCGGCCTTGGCCATGTTCGTGTGCGGATGCCGCGTGGTCTTGAACTTCCGGTAAAATTGTCCCTCGACGGCGGAGACATTCACGATGTGTTTGTCGCGCTCCGGCGTGCGGAGCATGAGCGACTTGAGCCGCGCGTTGAGGATGAACGGCGCGATGGCGTTGACGAGTTGCACTTCCATGAGTTCCACCGTGGAAACTTCGTGCATGAGAAAACGCCACGAGTTGCGGTCGCGTAAATCCACCTGCTGCAAATCCTGATCGAGCTGGCCGGTTGGGAACAGGGCTTGTTGCGCGGCCAATTCTTCCGGCAGCAGCGGGACTTGCGAGAGCGCGGCGGCGTGCGTGAGGCCAGCGACAGCGGAAATTGAAGCTGGCAAATTTGGAACGCCGGTCTCCGACCCGGCTCGTTGGAGTTCCTGTTTCAAACACGCCGGGTCGGAGACCGGCGCTCCGCCTTCCGGCAAAATGTGGTAGCCGCGCAAACCTTCGTAAGCGCCGAGCAGCTTGGCCGCTTCAGGTGGCAGATCATGCAACGGCCCGTTCTCGCGCTCCATCATGTGCGCATAAAAATCCGGCGGACGGCGCACGGTCTGGCAAGCATTGTTGATGATGAAATCAAAACGGTCGCGCGTCGTGAGCAGATGTTTGCAGAACGCTTCCACGCTCGGCGTGTGGCGCAAATCCAATCCAAAAATTTCCAGCCGACTGCCCCAGTCTTTGAAATCAGGCTCCGCCGCATAACGCATCGCCGAGTCGCGCGGGAAGCGCGTGCAGACGATGAGTTGTGCGCCAGCACGGAGAAGTTTTATGCCCGCTTGATAACCAATCTTTACGCGCCCGCCGGTGAGCAGCGCCACGCGTCCGCGCAAATCCGCCGTCTCGGTTCGCTTGATAAAATTCAACTCCGCACACTTCGGGCAAAGCTGATCGTAGAAATGATGGATGGTGGAGTAATCCTGTTTGCAGATGTAGCAGTTCTGCGGCTCGACGACTTCGCGGAAGTCGGGATTATCCTTCACCTCTGCCTGAATAAAACCTTTCGGCGGAAAAACATTCGGCGTGGTGAAAACTTTTTCGCGGCGCAATTTGCGGATGCCGGTTTCGTTGAGCGTGGTGTCGTCCTTTTCCTTCTTTTCGGCCTTGCGTTGCTTGACGGTGGCTTTCACCAGCTTGCGGCGCTGCGTCAAATCCGGGCAGTAAATGTCGCCCGCCGCCTTGAGCAACCGCGTGCGCTCCTCTTGGCTCAACGCGCCCAGCAACGCGCGGTTGGCGGATGCCTGTTCGAGAATCTCGGCGGCAGCTTTCAGTTGCGCGAGGATGTCGGAATTGTTTTTGGGAACGGACATTTAATTTGGCCGCGCAGAGTAGCAGTCGAGCGCCAGCCGGGCGAATGAAAAGACGGAGCGGTGTTCCCAAATTGAACCGGCGGCAACCGGGGAACGGATAACCGAACTCCGAAGTGGCGGTGGTTTTTCACTGGGTAGCGCCGGTGCCGCCATTTCTATTTCGGGGTTCGGGTGAAACCGCCTAATTCGCCAACTGCAACCGGAAAAAGCGCTGGGTGGTGGTGCCGACCGGGTTCGTCAAGTTGAGCGAGCCGCCGTTGCCGGTGACGGGAGCGCCCAGCGGCGTCCAAGTCGGCGCGGTCAAATCATCTTTGAATTGAAGTTGGTAAGCCTGGCCAGCGATGCCGGTCCAATTCAAAACCAAATTCGTGCCGGAGATTTGAATGTTGACCGGCACGGACACGGGCACGCTTGCCGAAAAAGTTAAGTTATCTATCGCCAGACCTTGTGCTTTGCCGGTCGAGTCCGTCATCTGCCACACGAGCCACAACGCCGCACCGGGCGGCCAGTTGGTGATGGCTTGGTTCAGCACGCTCAAGTTAGTTTGGTTTAGCGGCAACGTGCCGTCCACCGCGACGCCGTTCACGGCTGAAGGCGCGGTGGGCAGATTCACATTCAACGCGGAAATAAATGCGGTCACGTTGGTTTTGAAAGTGTTGGTTCCGGTCGCGTCCACGAAATAATAAAACTGCAACGTCTTGGCGAGATTGGATTGCCGCCAGACTTCGCCGGTGAACTGGAGATTCATGCGCGTGAGCGTGAGGCCGCTGCCGTTGATGAAGCGAACGCCGAACGCCGTGCCCTTCGTCGAACTCGTGGCCAGCAAACCGAGCGCGCGATTGGAACTGCTCGGCAAACCGAAGCTGATGTCGCCGCCCGTGGTCTGGTCGCCGGCGTTCACGCCGAATTTGGTTCCGGACACCGCCGAGCCATACCAGCCCGCCAGCGCGGAAATCCCCAAACCGCCGGTGCCGCTGGCGATCACAGGAAACGCAAAATCAACCGGGCTCGCCAGCGAATAAATCACGCCGCTGTTCGTCACGGGATTATCCGCGTTGATGGAATTCGTGCCGGGATTCAGCAGCGCGTCGAAATTTTGCGTGTAGCTCGCCGCCGGTGCGGTGTAGGCGATGAACGACGGCGACGGCGTGGCGGTGGCGTTGTTGCTCGTGCCGGGCGTGGCCGCAAAAAATTCCTGACGCAGGAAACTTTGTCCATCCGGCGACGAGCCGAACGAATTGTTCAGGTTGATATTTTCGTAATCCACATAGTCGAGCACTTGTGGTTGCCCATTGTTAGCGATTCGGGTCAGTGCGAGCGAACCGGTGCGGCTGGGCAAAGCAAAATTCGCGTGCAGCTCGTTCGTGGTCGCCAGATTCGTGAGCGCATCGGCAAAAATGATTTTGAGCTGGCCGGGATTGATGTTCGCGTTGGTGGGGAAAGCCCACTGCAACAAATTGGTATAGTTGTTCGCGAGAAAAATTCCATTCAAGGAAATCATGTTCGTGCTTGGATTGAAAAGCTCCAGCCACGGCACGCGCTGACCGGCGCGGTTGGTGAGGCCGTTCAAATTGTCCGCTTGCAGTTCGTTGATCCAGAGCGACGGAAACGGTGTCAGCGCGACGGAAACGCTGTTCGACGCGCCCGGCGTGGTGACGGCATAAGTCACCGGCGCAAGAGTTGGGTTCACTGTGATGGTAATTCCCGAACCGGAAAGCCGCAGCGTCAGCGACCCGCCATTGGTGTTAGGCAGATACCAAAAACTCAACGTGCAGGTCGCGTTGGCGGGCAGCGATGGCGAAATCGTCTGCCAGATGGAATTGGTTTGCGCGCCGCCCGCCGCCGTGGAAATCAGATGCAGACTCGCGTTGCCTGAATGTTTGATGGTCGTGCTCACGACGGAATTGGACAGGTTTGGCGAAAGCGTCCAGGTGCCGGCGAGGCCCGACTCGAAACCGCCGTTGGTCAAAACATTCACACCGGCTTCTGGCACAGTGCCAGCTACGAGCTTGAGGTCGTCCAAATAAATATCGCCCGCCGATTGTAAATAAATGTAGAGCAGCGATGCCGACGCCGTGCCGTTGACGGCGACGTAAATCCATTGCGGCACGGCGGGTGAATTGGTGAGCACCGCCGACCAATTGCCGACGCGCCAGTTGTCCTGACGCGCATCAATCAACTGCAACGCGGCGCCGCTGCCGTTCGCGTTCGTGGACCACGGTAGTTGATTGGCGAATTTTACTTTGGCCACGGAGAGATTGCTGGCGGTGTTCAGGGCGAGTGTTTCGCCGCTCGGCGACAACGTGCCGGAATAAAAATCAAACACCGGATTCGTCGCGCCATACGCGGTGGCAAACGCGGCGTTGTTCGCGGCCAGCACGAGATGATTCGTCGGCGCGAGCGTTGCGCCGTTCGGAAATGTGTAGCCCAAACCTGACAACTGCCAGCCGGACAAATCAAACGCCGTGTTGGTGGAGTTGTTGTAAAGCTCCACAAACTGCGCGTTGGCAACCGTCGGGGCATACATGATTTCGTTGAACACGATTTGGCCGAGCGGCGAAACATTCGTCGCCGCATAAACCACGGTGACGTTGTTGCTGTCGCCCGCGATGAATTGATCGTTCCGATCCACGCCGGTAATGCTCAAACGATTTGTCCCCGGCACCAACGGCACGGCGACCCGCCAACCGGTCAGGCTCGTCCACGTCAGCGGATACGCCGCGCCGTTGATCCAGACCGAGGCCACGTTCACCGGCGCGGTGCCGGTGACATACGCGAGGTTGTTGCTCACGGTGACACTGCTGTTCGCGAAAAAATTCGTGGCGTTCACGGCGGTGAGTTGCGTGGCGATGCTGCTTTGCGCCACCGACAACCACGGCTCGATGTTCAACACAGGATTTTCCACGTTCACGCCATTCGCGGCGAACGCGCTGAATTTGGCTTCGATGAGCGGGCCGCTGTTGGCGGGGTTGAGCGGGCCGTTGACGAGTTCGCCCAACGCGCGCCAATACATCCGCAGAAAGGCGGGCGTGTTGTAAATGTTGACGAGTCCCTGATTGCCACCGTCGTAGGTAAACAGATTTTGTCCCGGCCCCCACGAGCCGGGGTTGCCGATGGAAATATTAAAATCAAACATCAGCAGCGAATACTTCGTGCCGAGCGTGCCCATGTAGCCATAAAGATTTTGACCGTTGTTTGCGCCAAACGAATCCCAGTTGCCCGCCGCGTGATTGGCGGCGAAAACGCGCATCCAGTTTTCCATGTCCGCCACGTTCTCCAGATTGGCGACAAAGTTCGGCGAGCCGACAGCGTTCGCCGCGTCCACCAGCGTGAACACCGGGGAGAAATCATTTGCCGAACCGGGTGTGCGGCGGATCTCCCAGTTGTAGCGGTAGCGCGCGGATTTTTTCACGCCGCCGGTGGTCGTGTAGGAATTCAGATTGACCCAGGAATTATTGTTGAACGGAATCGAAACGCCGGTCGGCGCAGGCGCAAATTCAAACCACGGTTGCATCTTGTAAAGCCAGCCGCCGGAATCATTCGGGAAATGTTCCTTCACCACGTCGCCGTCGGGCGTCTGCGCGTCTTCCATCAACGTGCCACGACGGTTGCCGTTCACATACACGGCGACATAGTGACGATAGAGCCACGGCTGGCCGAGCGCGCGCAGAAACGTATTGGCCAGTTGCTCGCGCTGGATGCTGGCGTCGTCGCCCGCGCCGTTGCCGGGCTGATGAATTTTATTGAACGAGGTCGCGCCGAGAAATTTTTCGTCGTCGTTGAAGATCCATTTGTAATGGCAGAGGTTGCCGTTGGGAAAATCAAAGCCCTGATGATACGGGCTGCCCGCGAACCGCGCCTGCAGATTGTAAATGACGCGGCTGCCGTTGATCATCGTGCAATCGAACGGCTCGTTGCTCAAGTCGGACAAGCTGCCCCAGCGCGTGATGTTGGTCTGCGTCAGCCACAGATGATACACGCCGAAACTGCCGCCGGGATTGCCATCGCCAAACATCACAACGCACTCGCGCACAGGTTCGTTATTGCCAGAACGCAGCGCGGGAAAACGCGTGACCACCCCGTTTCCATCCGTGGCTTGAACATAAAACGCGACGACTTGGTTTGCCGCCTGCGCCGGAATCGTGCCGGTAAAAATACCGTCGCCCGCGATCGCGTCGCCACTCGCGCCGTTGTCGCGCATCAGCACGGAAGTGTAAGTCGTAGCCGGATCGAGCCGGTAAAAAACCCGGAGTGTTTGCACTCCGTTCGCGTCATGTGCTTGCACCGTGACGAGAACGGACTGGTTCGCCGCTGGCACCGGCGGATTATGCGTGACGTTGTAAATCGCCGGGCCGGCGTTCGTGACCAACTGACTATTCGCCATTCCCGGCGTGCCAAGGTTGTTGGGCAACGGCAGCGCGGCGGTAGCTTCGAGCCAGTTGCCATTCAACCGCAACAGCGCTTCCGGCCAGCCGTGCAACCAGCGCGCCTTGAAACGCAGCGTGACAATTTGCCCGGACGCGAGCGAATTTGCATTCAACGCCAGCTCGCAAGAATTCACGCCCGTCCACAGCCGGTCGCTGCAACGAATGTGCAACGAGTGCGCGCTGACGTAGCCCGTGTTTTCCAAACTGGAACGCACCATGACACCTTGAAACGCCCAGCCATTCGTGCCGCTTTCAAACGTGGAATTGGCAACGTAATTCGTGCCGCTGTAATTCACTTCGATGTTGTCCACCAAACATTCGCCCACATCCAGCAAGCCAATCTGCGCGTAGTTAATGCCCGGATCGTAATTCGTGCCATTGTCCAGCACGGCGGTGGTTTCAATATTTGTCCAGACCGATTTTTGCGTCTCATCGCTGTCCGCCCAGTTCGCGGCGAGGCGATTGTTGCTGCGAGCATCAACCAGTTCCAAACTACTGCCGCCGCCCGCTGACCATTGGCCCCAGCGTCCGCCCGTGCCGTAAGTCAAATCATTCACCGCGATGTTGATGATGTTCGTCACCAATGCGCCGCTGTTGTTGGTGGTCTTGTGCTCTGCGGGCATGGTCAGCGCGAGCTGCTCGCCGCTGTGCGACAGCTTGCCGCTGAAATTTCCCACGGTGTTCGTCGCGTTCAAGTTCGGATACTTCGCAAATAAATTTGCCGTGTTGCGCCCGATGACAACGTAGCTGTTCGCCGCCAGCGTGAGGCTCGGAAAGGTGAACGTGACCGCCGACGTGAGTTGCCAGCCCGCGAGGTTCACGGCGTTCGTGCCTTTGTTGTATAGCTCGATGTATTGGTCGTCGTCGTTGCCGCTGATCGGGTCATACATCAATTCGTTGATCACCACATCGCTCACAAGAATCGGCGCGTTGGTGGCGCCCGGCGTCTTGGCGTTCAACCGGTAAAAATCATTCGCTCCGTCCGGCCAGCGGCCAGTGGCAATGCCGTTCTGCTGCGCGCCAAATTGCACCGCGTCGAGAATGCGCGTCTGGCTCGCGTTCTTGAAATAGAGCGTTTCGCCCACGGCATCGAGCGCGAAATTCAGATTGGTAACGCTGAAGGCCAGGAAGCCGCGCGCCGAAATCATCGTGCCCGGCGGCAGAACACATTTGTTCGTCGCCAGATCATCCGTCAAAATGCAGCCAGACAAATCCACGGCATTGGTGCTGTGATTGTAGAGTTCGAGATAGTCGTAATCCGGCGGATCGGTGTGCGCGAGAAATTCGTTGATGACAACGCTTCGCAACGGACTCGGCGAAAAGGAATCCATCTGCCCCGGTGAACCGCCCGCGGTATCGCTGATGTCCCACGCGCGCGGGTCTTCCTCGCCGTAAGTCGGATTCGCCAGCACCAGCGAATGACCCGTGCCGTCAGTCGCGACCGGCCACGGAAAAATCGTTGAATATGGAACCGTCTGCAGCACCGCGCCCTGCTCGTCGAGCAGTTCCAGCGTCTCCGATTTTTTCAAGCTGCCGGTGTAAGGCCCCATGACATTTGCCGTGCCGTAAATGCTTTGAATGTCGGCTGGCACCGCCGCGACGGCGAGATAGCCGCCGCCGGAAATTTTGGTGTTCGGCGGAAACGTGTAGCTCATGTCCGCGCAAACAATTTGATAACCGCTGATGTCCTGAAACCACGGATTGGAGTTGTAGATTTCCACGAACTCCAGGTTTTTTCCGTCTAGGCGTGGCGCGGGCTTGAACATGATTTCGGAAAACACGAGCGGCGTTTTGCGGGACGACGGCCCCATCGCGTCGTGCGGATTCACCGTCACGCCAATCACCGCGCTGGTCACGTTGGTGAAGTCGCGAAACTGCGCGGTGGCAACGGTGCTGGCGCTGCGGCTGCTCATGGCGAAACCGAGATAAACCTGATTCGGCATGGCAATCGTGTTGCTCCCGAGCGCCGTCCACGACTGGCCATCGAGGCTGGCGAAGCCGGTGAACGTATTGCCGACGCGATTCAGGCGCAACCAGGTGTTCGGATAATTCGCGGGAAAATTTCCCATCGTGCCGGCGGGGGTGGCGGTGAAATCGCGCCACTCGAAAAACGATCCGTTCAACGACGGTGTCGTCATGGCGGCGGCGAACCGGCTGCTGACGTTCAAATTTTCCCGCGCCATCAAACCCGCTTTGGCAAAACTATCGGACGCGCTCAAACCGGCCACGCGCACGGCGACATCAAAATTTCCGATGTAACTTTGATTCGAAAAATTTCCCTGATCCGCACTGCCGCCGAAATCGATGCCAACAGCGGTGACATTGAAGCCGTTGCCGGCGGTGGTGACGACGGAACTGACCAGCGGACTGCCCACGTCTTGCGGCGCAAACGCCAGCGCCAGAAAGCTTGCCGTCGTGTTCGAGGCAATCGTATTCGGCGCGGTCGCGCGGTCGCGCACGCTGTTGATGACGATCCAATAATTGCTGCCGTAAGTCAGCGGCGCGGTGGTCAAGACGACGGTTTGGTTGTCGGCGTTCAGCACCGCGCGCGTCACCGGCAGGCTGTTGCTGAAAACATAATTAGCGATGTTCGTCGCGCTGGCGGCCTCCAGGGATCTTGAAAAAGTAATTTGGACATTCGTGGTGCCGAGATTGAAAGCGCGCGTGATCACCGGCGGATTTGTGTCCGGCAACACCGTTAGCACCGCGTTGGAACTGGTCGCAAAATAAGTCGCGTTCGTGACGCTGTTGGTCAGCGCAACGGAAAATTGCGCGCCGCTGTCAGACGGCAACGAGGCCGCGAGTTGATAGACCGGGTTCGTCGCTCCGGAAATGGGCGCGCCGTTGCGAAACCATTGAAACGTCAGCGGGAGCCGCCCGGTGTAGCCCACGGTGAACGTGGCCGGTTGCAGTTCGGCAACGGTGACGTTCGGCGGCTGCACGATTATTTTCACCGACCCAGATTGCGGCGACACGTTCGGACCGAGCTGAAAATTCTGCACCACTTCCGACGCGGACAACGCGGCGGTGTAAGTGCGAAATTCATCAATCGCGCCGTAGAAATACGGGTCGAAGTATTGCGAGCGCCCGAGCCAGTCGTTGAGCGTCGCGCCGACCGCCGTCGGCGTGTAAGTGAAGCCGCCGTTCTCGCCCACCAACGCGCCATCAAAATAAATTTTTGCCACTTGCGCGTTGCCGTCCTGCGTCCAGACGACGTGATGCGCGACGCCCACTGTCGGGCGGGTGGGAAGATCAATCACCTGTTCGCCGGAGCCGAGGTTGTAAGAGCCGCGCACGCCGCCATAACCGCTCGGCACGGACAAAAACATATAGCTCGTGCCGGTGCCTTGGTTGCCTTCGCCGCCGGAGCTGTTGCCAAAATCCCAGAGCCGCGCCCAGCCGTTGCCACCGTTATCCGTGAACCACGCTTCGAATGTCAGCGAGTTCAAATTCGTGAACAGGTTATTCGGCAAATCCACGAACGCGCTGGAGCCGTTGAGCACGACGTTGCTGCCGGCAATCACCGCGCCGCCGGCCAACGTGCCGTTCGCGCCGCCTTCCGAGTCGCTGGCGTTAGTTGAAAAACTGTAGCGGTGCGCCAGCGTTTGCGACGGCGCGGAAACATAAATGGTTTGCGCGCCGCTCGCGCCGACGTAGTTCGCGGAAATCGTCGCCACGCCGGAACTGGCCGCCGTGATGCGACCAGCGCTGTTCACCGTCAGCACATTTGTGTTGCTGGAAAGGTAAGTGACACCCGGCACGAGGAGTAGATTGACGTTGGTAACATTGGCGAAATTTCCAGTGACCACCGGGGTTTGCGTGCTGCCCGGCGACATCGCGGTGGCGGCTTGCACGCTGATCGTTTGCAGCGCGCCCGAATCCGTGATGAGTTGTCCCGGCCCCGCCGCCAAATCCACCGCGACTTGCAGCGGGCTAATCGCACCGTCGTAAATCCGGAAATCACTGATGCTGCCCTTGAACAACGGATCGTTATACTGCGAACGTCCGATCCAATCATTCGTCGTGTTGCCGAGCGCGGCGGGCGTGAGCGTCATGCTGGTGTTGCTGCCCACTAACACGCCGTTGACATAAATCCACGCCATCCGCGTCGCGCCATCCGAAGCCCACACGACGTGCTGCCGCGTGCCAACGGGCAGCGCGGTTCCCGGCCACTCGGCACTCTGGCCATTGCCGGGAATAGAGTAATTTCCCAGCAGCGTATTCCAACCACTGCGCGGCGTGAGGAAAAAATATTGCAAGCCGGACGTGCCGGAGCCGAGCGGAAAATCCTCGCCGCCAGTGCTGTTGCCGAAATCAAAAATGCGCGCCCAATTTCCGCTGCCCGTATCCGTGACCCACAGCTCGATGGTGACGGCGTTGTAGCCGGTGATGATGTTGTTCGGCAAATTCACATAGGCGGTGGAGCCGTTGAGCACCACCGCGCCACCGCTGATGGCCGCGCCGCCGACAAGCTGGCCATTCGCGCCGCCAATCGTGTCGGTGGCATTGGTGTCAAATGGATAGCGATGCGTCAGTGTGGCGGACGGACAAGCGAGTGCGAAAAAAATAAACAGGCCGACGGCAGGAACGATTTTTTTTAATTTCATTTTTCTGGGCAAGGTCGGCTGGCGAAGTGCGCCGCTGATTAAAGTTCAATACTGTCGCCCAAATCATTTTGTCCGGCAAGATAATCGCAAAATAGTTGCCTCCCAGCAAAACGGCGCGCGCCGGTGGTCTCCGCGCCTCAAGGATAAACCAACCGGGTGCGGAGAATGCGCACGCCCGGTGCTTTTTATTTTTTCACCGATTTCAGCAGCGAATCTTTCTCCGTTTGCGGCAGTGTGGTGGAGTTCAACCATGTGGCCGCCGCCTTGGGATCGCTGCGGAGCCATTGATTCGCCACGTTGCGAATGGAATTGTTGCGCTGGCTTTCATCTGTCAGCGCGGAGGCAAAGGTCGCGGCGAGGTCGGGGTATTGCCAAGAGGTGTTGTTGATGTAGCTGGACATCGCGCTCTGCTTCGCCGAATCGTCCGGCAAAGCGGCGAGCCACGTTGCCGAAGCCTGCGGATCGTTGCGCGACCAGTTTTGCACGACGGTGTTGAGCGCACTCTTGCGCGAATCGCCGGTGAAACCCGCCGCCCACTTCGACGCGGCCTCGGGATCGGCCTGCGTCCACTGGCTCACCACCGAAATCGCCGCCTGACTCTGCGTCGCGCTCGCGGGCAAATTCGCAACGTAAGTCGCCGCCATTTCCGGGTCTTGTTGCGCCATGCCGGAGACGAGGCCTTGCAGGAAAGAATTTTTTGCGTCGCCCTCCGCCATGGTTTGCAGGCTGGCCTGTGCGCCAGACAAATCATTTTCCGCCCACTGCCGCGCGGCGTTTTGCATGAAGGAATTTTGCTGACTGCCAGCGGGCAAGGCTTGCGCGTATTGCAACGCGGCTTGCGGATCTTGCGCCGCCCACGACGAACTCACGGTGCTCAACGCATTTTGCTTGGCCTGACCGTCGGGCAATTTCTCCGCCCACGCCAGCGCCGCCGTCGGGTCGGACGAAGACCACTGACTCGCGATGCTGCTGATGAAACTGTCGCGCGCCTGTCCCGGCGCCAGCGTCGCCGCGAATTCCGCCGCGCCCTTCGGATCGTTTTGCGCGAGCTGGTAACCGGCGTTTTGCAGCGCGTTGCGCTTGGCCTCGCCTTCGGGCAAAGATTTAATCCAATCCATCGCCGCCTGCGGATCGGATTGCGACAGAGCGTTGGCAATGGAGTAGGCGGAATTTTGCAGCGCGCTGGCCGGGAGTAGATTGGCGAGCTTCACCGCGTCCTGCGGATTTTGCCACGCGATTTGCTGCACGACACTTTGCAAAACTTTATTCCGCTCCATGCCGGCGGGCAGATCCTGCGCGAACTTCACCGCCGCGTCCGGGTCGGTTTGAATCCAGCCGTTGATGAGGCTGCCAAGCAATTCCGTGCGGCTCTTGCCAGCGGGCAGTGAATTCACAAACGTCATCGCCGCCGACGGATCCTGCTGCGCCCACTGCTGCGCCACACCGGTCAACGCCTG
>JBEEMY010000014.1:0-12088 GCA_041192415.1 Verrucomicrobiota bacterium
CAAGGCGATGCTGTCCGTCATCCGGCTGGTGCAAAATTATTCGCCGATTGATGCGTTGAGCACCGGGCGCAGCATCACTTGGCTGGAACTCGGCTCGGCCTTTGCGCAAATCGTTTTGCTCATCGGCGGAATTTTTGCCGTGGCAGGAATCATCTTTTTCAACCGCCGTGAATTGGCCACCGCGCAAGGAACCCAATGAACCCGCGCGCTAAAAAAATTCTCCTGCTGCTGCTCACCGCCGCGCTGCTGTTCGCTTCCGGGCGCGTGCAACATTCCATGAATGCCGACCGCGAGCGGCTGGGCATGACTTACACCGCCGTGCTGGACAATGCGCCGCCGATGCTGGCGTTCACGACAGTTGCGCTTGGCGGTTTTCGCGGACTGATTTCCAACTTCCTCTGGATGCGCGCAAATGAATTGCAGCAGGACGATAAATTTTTTGAAGCCGCACAGCTCGCCTCGTGGATCACGGCGCTGGAACCGCACTTCTCGCAAGTCTGGGTGTTTCAGGGTTGGAATATGGCTTACAACATTTCTGTGAAATTCAAGGAGAACGGCCCCGGCGATTACACCGACCGTTGGCACTGGGTGCAGAACGGCATCGAGCTGATGCGCGATGGCGGTCTAAAATATAATCCCGACGATGTGCTGATTTTCCGCGAGCTGGCGTGGCAGTATCAGCACAAGATGGGCGCGAACCTTGACGACGCGAATGTGTTTTACAAAATGAAGTGGGCGGATGAGATGTCCGGCTTCTTCGGCGAGAATGGGACGAACTATCAAAGTTTGGTTGCACCACAAAACGGAATTGACCGCACGAACGCCGCCGTGCTGCGGGAAAAATTCAAGCTGGAACCGGAGTTCATCAAGTATGTGGACGAAAAATATGGCCCGCTTGACTGGCGATTGCCGGAAGCACACGCGCTTTACTGGGGCGCGAAAGGTCTTGATCAGGCGGAGAAACATCCCGACAAGGTGAAGCCGGACGACCTCATCCAGCTCCGCCGCATCGTCTATCAATCCATCTATCAGGCCTTCAAGCACGGGCGCATCATTTACAATCCATTTTCGCAACGTTACTCGCTCGGCCCGAACTTGGACCTGGTGAATCGCGTCAACGAGGTCTATGAAAAAATGGCGGTGGACGACGAAAAAAACCGCGACCACATTGAGCGCGCCCAGCGCAATGCCCTGCGCGACTCCATTTATTTTCTCTACGAGAACAACCGAATGGCTGACGCAAACAAATGGTTCAAGTATCTCGGCCAGAAATTTCCCGACAAACCCATTGTGGAGAACGACCCGGATTCGCTGCCGAAAAACCTCACGCTCGACGATTATGCCGTGGCCGTGGTGCAAATTGACATCGGCGAAACCTCGCAGGAGCGCGTGACTTCCGCCGTGCAGGGGTTGCTCGTGCGCGCCTATCTCGCGCTGGTGCTGGATGATGATTCGCGCTATCAAAATTTCAAAAACCTTGCCACGCGCGTGCATCAGAAATACATGAAAAGCACCTCCGGTTCGCGCGGTGAAACGCGCATTCCGCTGCCGCCGATGAATGAGTTGAGCAAGACCGTCGTGAATGATTTGCTCAACCCGCAGCGGGGCGTGCCGGCCGAGGCGCGCGCGATTCTTCGCACCAAGCTCGGCCTGCCGCCGGAAACAGTTGCGCCGCCCGCGACCAACGCGGTGCCGGTCGTTTCGACCAATTCCATTCCCACCAACACGCCCGTGCCAGCGCTACCGTAGCGCCGATTTGCAATCGGCAGCGCGCCGTCAGCCCGATGACCGTTGAAGCAGCAGCACCTTGCGGATTGTAAATCCGCGATACAGCCGAGTGCAACTCGGCAGCTACCGTGCTGCGCAAGATTGCTTCATCAATAAACTCTGCTAACCTTCGCCACCTGTGACGAAGAAAAATTCCAGCTCTAAACCTTTGCGCGTCGGCTTGATTTCGCTCGGTTGCGCCAAAAATCTGGTGGACGCCGAAATCATGCTCGGTTCGCTGCTCAAGGGCGGCGTGGAGATCACCAATGACGCCGCGACCGCTGACGCCGTCATCGTCAACACCTGTTCTTTCATTGATTCTGCGCAGGAAGAAAGCGTGGACAGCATTCTCGAATCCATTGAACTCCGTGATGCGAACCGGCGCGGTCAAGCCGTCATCGTTTCCGGCTGTTTGTCACAACGCTTCCGCGAAGAGCTTCCGAAGCTAATGCCGGAAGTGGATGGTTTCATGGGCATTGATCAAGTCGCTCAAGTCAGCGACATCGTGACCAAGGCCATCGCCAGCCGCGCGGGGAAAGAGGCGAATTCAAAATTAAAAATTAAAAATTCAAAAACGAAAGTCACCGCGCGTTTGATTGAACTGGAGAAAAACCGCGACCTGTCCACTCACGAAAAAGAAGAATCCCTGCGCGGCACGGACAAATTCGGCAAAACAAAATCTTTCCTCGCGCCCAAAGCCTCAAGCCCCGTGCCTGTCTTCGACGTGACGCAGCGCCCAATCTTCATTCCCGATTTCGAAACGCCGCGCTTTCGGCTCACGCCAAAACATTTTGCGTATCTGAAAATCGCCGAGGGCTGTAATCATCCATGCAGTTTTTGCATCATTCCCCGGATGCGCGGCTCGCACCGCAGCCGCACGCAGGCCGACATCGTTAAGGAAGCCAAGGCGCTCATCGCCGATGGCGTGAAAGAGATCAATCTGATTTCGCAGGACTCGACTTACTACGGCTTGGACTTGCGCCCGAACCACAGCCGCGCCATTTCCTCGCCGGAGAAATTTTCTGCCGCCGCCAAATCGTTGGCTGCTGATGCCACCAGCATTTGCACGCTGCTGCGCGAACTGAATTCTTTGAAGGGCGATTTCTGGATTCGCCTGCTCTACACGCATCCCGCGCACTGGACGGATGAATTGATTCAGACCATCGCGGAGTGCAAGAAGGTGGCGCGCTACATTGACATTCCGCTGCAGCACATCCACGAGAATATGCTCGAACGGATGCGCCGCGAAACCTCGCAGCAATACATCGTTGACCTAATTAAAAAAATTCGCGCGGGCATTCCTGGCATCGCGTTGCGCACAACGTTCATCGTCGGCTTTCCCGGCGAGACCGATGCGAGTTTCAAGACGCTGCTCGATTTCATCCGCGAGACCAAGTTCGAGCGGCTCGGCGTGTTTGCGTATTCGAAAGAAGACGGCACACGCGCCGGTGCGATGGCCGGCCAGCTTTCCGATAAGGTGAAACAGAAACGCCGCGCACTCGCGATGGCCGCGCAGCACCAGGTCGCCATCGCCGTCTCGGAAAGTTTTGTGGGTCGTGAGATCAAAGTCCTCATCGAAGGCGAAGCAAACGCCAAGCAGCTTCAAAGTGCAAACGTCAGTTCGTGGGAACACGGCCTCATCCGCGAGACGGACAAGCACACGAGCCAGATGAAAGGCAATTACTTCGTCGGTCGCGGCGAGGCGGATGCGCCGGACATTGACGGTCGCGTTTATGTGCGCGGCAAACTTCCCATCGGCCAGTTCGCCGAGGTCAAGATCATCGGCCACACGGATTACGATTTGATTGCGGAACCGGTTTGAACCGCCAAGGCGCAAAGAGCGCCAAGGAGTTCAGAAACAAACTTGGAAATTTTTCTTGGCGTCCTTGGCGTCTTGGCGGTTAATCTTCCGCCATGGCCACCCTCGTTTTCGACATCGAAACCTCTGCGCAGCCGATTGACAACTTCGACGAGGCGCAGCAGGAATACCTTTTCCGCGAAGCCGACAAGCTCACCGACCCCGCCGCCAAAGCCGCCAAGCGCGAGGAACTCACCAAGTTCATGTCGCTCTGGCCGTTCACCTCGCAGGTCGTCTGCATCGCGATGCTCAATGCCGAGACCGGGCGCGGGCAGACCATTTACATCGCTGAAGATTTTGAGGACGACGGCACCGAGGCCGGGCCGGTGGAATTTTTGCCCGTGTCCGACGAGACGGAACTGCTCACCGCCTTCTGGGACGTGGCGAAGCATTACGACGGTGTCGTGACCTTCAACGGGCGCGGCTTCGACGTGCCGTTCATCTACCTGCGCTCGGCGCTGCTCAACGTGCCGATCTCCAAGAAGAACTGGCTCGGCTACCGTTACGCCGTGGAGCCGCACTGCGACCTCGCGGAGCAACTGACGTTTTACAGCGTGAGCGGACGCGACGGCGCGGCGCGGCGGTTCAACCTGGATTTTTACTGCAAGGCGTTCGGCATCGAATCGCCCAAGAGCGCGGGCGTGACCGGCAACGATGTGACCACGATGATGGCCGCGGGGAAATTCCGCGAAATCGCCGAATACTGCCTGCGCGACGTCCGCGCCACGGTGGAGCTTTACAAGATTTGGAAGGAACGGCTGGCGGGGATCAAATAGGCAGGTTAGCCGGCCAAAAATTATTACGCTGTCAGCGCTGCGTCCCAATCTTTCCACACCGGCTCGTAGCCGAGACGGCGGATGAGTTCCGCGACTTCCTGCGGCGTGCGTTCGTCGCCGATGTCGAACTGGCCGGTGGCATTCGTCGGGCGCTTTTCGTTCGCTACCCATTCGCTGGAGCCAGACGCAATTTCCTTGATGACGCCGCGTTCGGTGTGATGGATTTTTTCTTTGCCTGCGCCCGTGTAGCCGCCCGGCTCGGTGCGCGCGCCCGCGCTCATCATCGTGATGCCGAGCGGAATCAAACCATCGCGCAGCTTCGGCGTCTCGCGCGTGGAAAGCACGATGCCGACATCAGGAAACATCAGGCGGAACGCGCAAATGAGTTGCGCCAGTTCGCGGTCGCTCAAGTGAGTGAGCGGTTCAAATTCGCCCGCGCACGGACGCAGGCGCGGCAGTGAAATCGTGACCTGTGCCTTCCAGCAATGGCGCAGCAAATAATCCGCGTGCGACGCGAGGCTCAACGCTTCGTAACGCCAGTCCGCCAAACCGTAAAGCGCACCAAGACCGAGCCGGCGAAAGCCTGCGTCATAAGCGCGTTCAGGAGTTTCCAATCGCCAGTCGAAATTTTTCTTCGGCCCGGCGGTGTGCATCGTGTCATAGACCGCGCGGTCGTAAGTTTCCTGATACACGACGAGTCCATCCGCGCCCGCCGCCACGATGGGCCGGTATTCTTCCGTCTCCATCGGCCCGACTTCGAGCGAGATGCTGGGCCATTGCGGATGCAGTTTCGCCACGCAGTCGCGCAGATAATTGTTCGAGACAAATTTCGGATGTTCGCCCGCGACGATGAGCAGGTTACGGAAACCCTGCGACTTCAATTCATCCGCCTCGCGCTGCATCTCATCAAGCGAAAGCGTCACGCGCAAAATCGGATTGTCGCGCGAGAAACCGCAGTAGGAGCAGTTGTTGATGCACTCATTGGAAACGTAAAGCGGCGCGAAAAGCCGGATGGTCTTGCCGAAGCGTTGCTGCGTCATCGTGTGCGCCTTGCGACCCATCGTCTCAAGCAGTTCACCCGCCGCCGGCGAAATCAGCGCGGCGAAATCGGCGAGGGAAGGATTGGATTTAACGACCGCCTCACGGGCGGCGGCTGGCGTGGTAGCAACAGATTTTTTGACCAGCCCGTCCAACGGCAACGAATTGAATTCAGCGACAAAACTCACAGGAACAGTTTAACCGAAACGCGAGTGAAGTCGAGGAGCGCCAATCAATTCTTCGTAGCAGCGAACGTGAGTTCGCTCTAACTAAAATTTGAGCCGACTCACGTCGGCTGCTACGAAGCACTATTGGTAATGCGGTGGCTTCTGGTTGTTGGACTTGATGTGATCCATTTCAATCGTCTCCATCGCCGCCGACTGCCGCAGGACTTCCTTTTTCATGCGCTCCAAGAGTTTTCCCTGCTCGATGACCACGCCGTTCAACTGCTCGACCTGATGCTCCAAGTGCGCGAGGTTCGATTCAATTTTGCCAATCCGGTTGGAATCTTCTTCGTTCATGCGATGGGTGATTCAGATTTTTTCCAGACGTAACGGAACATGATCACGCGCAGCGCCGCCGCGAGCGGGATGGCCAAAATGCCGCCAAGGATGCCGCCGAGCAACGTCGTCCCCGCCATCACCGCGATGATGATGGCGAGTGGATGCAGCCCCACGCGGTCGCCCATGATTTTGGGCGAGATAAAAAGTCCTTCGAGTCCTTGCACCACGGCGAACACGACCAGCACCAGCGCCGGATGCAACCAGTCGCCATGTTGCACAAAGGCCAGCGTCAGCGCGGTGATGCAGATGACAATCGCGCCGAGAAACGGAATCATCGTGAGAAACACCGCCGCGAAGCCGAGCAGGAACGCGTAGTTCACACCGATGATGAGAAAGCCAATCGTGTAGAGCACCGCATCGCATAACGCCACCAGCACCTGCCCGCGAAAAAATGCGACGAGGTATTGCTTGATGGAATCGAGCACGAAAAACAACTCCTCCTTCGCGCGCGAATCTTGCAGCGGCAAGTATTCCATCCAATGTTTTTCGATGCTGCGCTGCTCCAGCAAAAAATAAAACGCATAGACTGGAATCAAGACCAGTCCCGCCAGCAGGCCGAAGCCGGAGGCGACTTTCATGATGCGATCCAATAGCCACGAGCCCATCTCCGGCAAGCTGCCCGTCAGCCAAGTGGTCGCCGAGGCAAGCGCGGAATTTTCTGGTTTGACTACCGCGCCCACGGCTGGCACCGCATTGGTATCCATCACCGCCACTACTGCTGGCTTGGGCAAAAACTGACGGAGCAGTTCCGGCGGCTGGGCGATGAAGGCATTCACGCGCGTCTGCAACTTTTGGGAATACTCGGGGACTTTGGCGGCTAGCTGCTCGGTCTCCACGACGACCTGCGGAATCACGCTCGCCAACACCGCCAGCACCAGCGCGAACGCGATGATGAAAACCAAAACAATCGAACGCCCGCGCGGAATTTTTTTGCGCTCGAAAAAATCTACCAGCGGCGAGAGTAGACACGCCAGCACCGCCGCAATCGCCAGCGGCCACAGCACCGGGCTTAACAAATCCAGCACGCGCCCCAGTCCCCAAACCGCTCCCACAATGAGCGCAATCACCGCGGCTACCGCCAGCCCGGTCAGCGTGAACCAGAAGAAGCGCGCTTGTTTTTCGGTAGGCGGAATCATCCTTGTCCTAATTTTTTAGATTTTTCCGTCGCGGCGCGGACGGCGCTTATCACGGTGGCGCGGAGCTTGCCTTTCTCCAGTTCGTGCAAACCTTCAATCGTCGTGCCACCGGGGCTGGTCACTTGGTCTTTCAACGCGCCGGGATGTTGGCCGGTCTCCAAAACCATTTTCGCGCCGCCCAAAACCGTTTGCGCGGCGAGCTTCGTCGCGATGTCGCGTGGCAAACCTGCCGCCACACCGCCGTCGCTCAAGGCTTCGATGAATTGATAGACGTAAGCCGGGCCGCTGCCGCTCAAGCCGGTGACGGCGTCGAGCAAAGATTCTTTCACCTGCATCGCCACGCCCACGGCGGACAAAAGTTTCTTCGCCAATTCGCCGTCGGCGGCGGTCGAAGATTTTCCGAGCGCAAATGCCGAGGCACCAGCACCGACGAGCGCGGGCGTGTTGGGCATCACGCGAATCACGCGCGCTCCAGCGGGCAGCGCGGCCTCGAGCTTCGCCAGCGTAACGCCGGCGGCGATAGAGATGAGCAGATGCTTTTTGGTGAACGCGCCGGAGATTTCCGCGAGCGCGGCGGCGGCCTGATCTGGCTTGGTGGCGAGGATCAAAACATTCCCACACCGCGCGACAGAAAGATTGGCCGCAACCGTTTTCGCACCGGTCGCGGCGGTGAAATGTTTGCGTGCGGTCTCGAACGGATCGGCGGCGCAAAGCTGGTTCGCCTTGACGAGCTTGGCGTTGATGAATCCTTGGGCGAGCGCGGTGGCCATTTTGCCGGCGCCGAGAAAACCGATTTTTAATTGAGCTGCCATGCGGATTTTGTAACAGGCGCGGGCACGAATCGGAAGCGGAATTCACGGCTTGAATTCAGCCGCCCGGCCTTTAAGCTGTCGCGGCTCGGAAATAGAATGTCCTCCAACCGCAAATCCTGGGATTCGTTTGAACTGATGCGCACCGCTGCGCAGGAAGGCGACGCGCAAGCGCAATGCTACCTCGGCGTCTGCTATCAGAACGGTCAGGGCGTGGCGCAGGACAATGTCGAGGCGGTGAAATGGTTCCGCCAATCCGCCGAGCAAAACGATCCGGTGGCGCAATGCTATCTCGGCGTTGCGTATTGGATCGGCCAGGGCGTGCCGCAGGAATTTGGCGAGGCGGCGAAATGGCTGCGCGAGGCGGCAGAGCAAGGTGACCCCGCGGCGCAATTCAATCTCGGCACACTCTACGAAACCGGCCAAGGCGTGCCGGAAAATTTCCCCGAAGCCATCAAGTGGTATCGCGAATCCGCCGAGCGCGGTTATCCGGCGGCGCAATTCAACCTCGGCGTCTTTTTTGAAAACGGTCAGGTGGTGGAACAGGATTTTGAAGAAGCGGTGAAATGGTATTCCGCCGCCGCCGAGCAGGAATTGGCCGACGCGCAATGCAATCTTGGCCTCTGCTACCAGACTGGTCGCGGTGTGCCGGTAGACAACGCGGAGGCGGTTCGGTGGTTCATCCGCGCCGCGCGCCAGGGCAACAAGATGGCGCAGCATAATCTCGGTCTGCACTACGCGGCTACGGAATCGGCGGAAGACGCGGTGACGGAAGCCGAAAAAAATACGCCGCGCTGATTTTTAACAGGCGGAAACGGAGACTACGGCAGCGAGATGAATCTCCACCCTCCGTTCCCTCTGTTAGCTCCTGTTCAATTCTTTCAGCTTCGCGGAAGCCACGCCAGAATCAATCGTTTCGCCCGCCAGTTCCCAGCCTTCGATGAGCGACTTGGTTTTTCCGGCGACGAATAAAGCCGCGCCAGCATTGAGCAAAACGGCGTCACGCTTGGGGCCGCGATCTTCGCCGCGTAAAATGTTGCGCGTGATTTCTGCGTTCTGAAACTTGTCGCCGCCAATCAAATCTTCCAGCGTCGCGGACTGCACCGGGAAATTTTCCAACGACAGCCCGGACGTGGTGAAGCCGCGTTCGTGATAAAATTCAGCAACCGTGTTTTCGCCAAGTGTGGAGAGTTCATCCAAGTGATGCGTGATGCGGGCGGCGTGAAATTCTGCGGCGTGAGCCTCCGTTTTCACGGAGCAGGCCTCACTCGTCACGCGCCCGCACACCACCATGCCGCGCCGCACGCCGAGCGCTTGCAAAACTTTCGCCAGCGGCTCGCAGAGTTCCGCGCGCGGCACGCCGACCAGCATTGCGCTGGGACGCGCCGGATTCAGCAGCGGGCCGAGGAGGTTGAAAATCGTCCGCTGGCCGCGCTCGGCGCAGAGTTTCCGCGCGGGCGCGGTGTGTTTGAACGCGGGATGAAAATTCGGCGCGAAGAGAAACGCGAAATTTTTCTCGCACAACTCCCGCGCCGCTTCCTCCGGGTTCAAGTCAATGCGGATGCCCAGCGCTTCCAACACATCCGCGCTGCCGGAGTTAGAGGTGACGGCGCGATTGCCGTGCTTGGCCACCGTCACGCCGGCGGCAGCGCAGAGAATTGCCGAGGTCGTGGAAATGTTAAACGTGCCGAGCTGGTCGCCGCCGGTGCCGACGATGTCTAAAATTTCCCGCGACTCGCGCCAGTTTTTTTCCAGCGGTAGCGGCAAAGATTTTTCGCGCAACGCGGCGGCGAACGCGGCGATTTCCTCTGGCGTCTCGCCCTTCTGCGCGAGGGCGATGAGAAAATCCGCCTTCACTGGCGCAGCAATCTTTTCGTCCGTCAGTTGCGCGACGGCGGCCTGCGCTTGCGCGACGGAAAGATTTTGCGCAGCGGCGAGTTGAGTGGTCAGGGTTTCCAGCACGGCGCAATTCTACGGCGCAGCGGACGCGGCACAAACTGAAATTGCAAAGCCAGCGCAGTGAGCCGAGCGATTTGGTTTTACCCGCTTGGCTCCGAATGGTTTTTTGCTTACGGAGATTTTACCCGGAAAAAGCCGCTGCCATTGGTGGGACTGATGCTGGCCGGATTTGTGGCTTGCGTGAGGTCAGACCAATTTGTGCCGAGACTGGAGTTGAGCTGCGCCTGCAAATGGCCGACGACATTGCTCGGCCACGAAACCAGCAGCGCGTTGTTGGTGCGCGTCAGGGAAATTTTTAGCGGCGCGGTCTGGCTCAAGACGCGCACATAGTCCACTTGCAGTTCGCCGGGAAATCCGCCGTTGGCATTGATGGTGGCGAGGCTGGGGTTGCCGATGTAATTGCCGCCGACCGCCAGATTCAAAATCATAAACTCTGGCTTATCAAACGGCGTGGGATAACTACCCACGCTGCTCGTCCAACTGGACTGCGACTGGTAAAGATGTCCGTCCACGTAAAACAAAAACGCATTCGTGCTCCAGTCCAAAACGTAGTTGTGAAAGTTGGTCACGGAACCACCGTCAGGAAACGTGTAGATCGCCGTCTCGTCGCTGCCGGAATGAAGGCTGCCCTGCACGTTCGTGAGCGCGGAGCCGCTGGTCTCCATCACGTCAATCTCGCCGCAGCCGGGCCAGCCGACAGTGTTGATGTTCGTGCCGAGAAACCAGAGCGCGGGCCAAAAACCGATGCCGCCGGGACAACGTGCGCGCCACTCGAAGCGTCCGTATTTCCACGCAACGAGTCCCTGCGTTTTCATCCGCGCGGAGGTGTAACTGAATCCGTTGGTGGATTCTTTTCTAGCAATGATGTGAAGCAAGCCGCCGGAGACAGAAGCGTTGTTGGTGCGCGCGGTATAAAATTGCAGCTCGTTGTTGCCCCAACCCGGATTGGAACCGCCGTTGCCGAGGTCATAAGTCCAGGTGCTCGCGTTGATATTCGTGCCGTTGAATTCGTCGCTCCAGACAATGTTCCAATCGCCGTAAGTCGCCGCGCTCGTCAGGTTCAAATTGAGGTCATCAAAATAAACTGAGCCGTTGGAGCCAGCCGCGTCGCCTTGCAACACGACTTGATAGCGCACGAAATAAGTTCCCCATGGCGCAACGAGCGACTGCGCTGTATTGGTGATGACGGATGTGTTTGGATTGCATTGATTGGTCACCAGCAGATTGACCCAGATGTTCTTCGGAAAATTATTCGAGGTGATCACGCTGGAACGGTAGAGCGCGAGCGTGGCCGAATTGGCATCGCGAAAAGTGACTTCCAACCACGCCACGTTTTGACCGGTGAGCGCATCTGTGGAAAGCATTTTAGCCCAACCATCCGCCGTGTAAGTCGCGCCCGGCCCGGAGATGTAATCCTGATAAACGCCGTTGTAATTCACGCCGCCGGTGAAGCCTTGAAACACTTTGAAAAAATTATTTCCGCTGCGGGCATCTGCGCCAGTTTCGTTAAAAGTGTTTCCCCACGGCTGGCCATACCATGTCCAACCGAGGAGATTTTGATGTTGGCCGGGCGCGTCCGATTCAAAGCCGGGGTTGGACAGGACATTCGCCGCTCGGAGCGGGGTGGCGGCCACCGCCAGCCCGCAAAAAATTCCCAGCGCGATGGCGTTTTTTTTATTCATTCAACGCCGCCGTTTTGAATTCTTTCGGCTTCGTGCCCGCATCGTAAGTCAGGCCAAAGCCGGGCGCAAACAATGGTTGCGCGGTGGGCACAGCAAACGCGGCGCTGCTCAATTCTGAATTGTCATGCGGCCACGGACGCGGCAGTTTGCCAGTCGGCTTGAAATCGCCAAACAAAACATCGGTCACGCCCGCGCCTTCGGTGCCGGGCAGCCACGCGGCCACGAACGCCGTGCTGGCCGCCAAAGATTTTCCCAGCACCAGCGGGCGGCCGGAATACAGCACCGTGACCACCGGCACGCCGGCGGCTTTGGCTTTTTCGATCAGCGCGGCATCGCCCGCCGCGAGGCTCAAGTCACTGCGGTCGCCTTTCATTTCGGCGTAGGGCATTTCACCAACCACGACAATCACGGCCTCGGCTCCGTGCAAATTTTCGGCGTCTGGCGAGAACGTGACTTCGGTATTTTTGGAAACGGTTTGCTTGATAGCCGCGAGCAACGTC
>JBEEMY010000015.1:0-12023 GCA_041192415.1 Verrucomicrobiota bacterium
GTCAGTTTCAAGATTGAACCCGGCGAACTTGTCGGTTTTCTCGGCCCGAACGGCGCGGGCAAGACCACCACGCTCAAGATGCTCGCCGGCCTGCTTTATCCCACGAGCGGCACGGCGAAAGTTCTTGGCCACACCCCGTGGGAACGCCACAACGACTATCGCCATCAGTTCGCGCTCGTGCTCGGCCAGAAGAATCAGCTCTGGTGGGATTTGCCCGCGCGTGAATCCCTGGAGTTGAACGCAAAAATTTACGGCATCCCCAAAGAACGTTTCGAGCGCAACGTGGATGAAATGACCGCGCTGCTCGATGTCGCCGACAAAATGAACGTCTGCGTGCGCGAACTTTCTCTTGGCGAACGGATGAAGATGGAGCTCATCGCTTCGCTGCTGCACCGGCCAAAAGTGTTGTTCCTCGACGAGCCGACCATCGGCCTCGACGTGACCTCGCAGAAAACCGTCCGCGATTTCATCAGCCGCCACAACGCCGAGCACAAGACCACGATTTTGCTGACGAGTCATTACATGGCGGACATCCAGCAGTTGTGCAAACGCGTCATCATCATTGACCAGGGGACATTATTTTTTGATGGCAAGTTAAGCGAGATCGTGGATCGGTTTGCCGACTGCAAACTCATCACCATTCAATGTGGCAATGCCGATGGTTACGAGTCAGAAAACCTCGCGCGCTACGGTGAAGTTGTGGAAAAAACTCCCGGAGCCATCACGCTCAAGGTCAAACGAGATCGCGTCATCCCGACGTGCAAAGCGTTGCTGGACGAACCGCCTGTGACCGACATTGACATCCAGGAAGTGCCGATTGAAGACGTGATCCGGAAAATTTTCGCGCGCTAATTTTTTGGGAGTGACAGGCGCAAGCAATGTCGCGGAGCGACGTTGGAAATTAGCCAGCTACGAAGTAGCTGGTTAAAATCAAAAACGATTTTCGTCCTGAAAGGACGATGGCCATGATGGGGCGGAAGGTTCCGCCGTCCTTTCAGGACGGATTTTTTGCGGTGAATGACCAGCCACTTCGTAGCTGGCTAATTTCCGGTTGTCCCTTCGGGACGAAAAGGGCGTGGCCTTGCCGGAATTTCGGCTCGACACGCGGGCGGGGCGGAAATAGCGTCGGGGAACGGGAAACCATTCACGCCGCAGGTTGGCGGCTGGTGAAATGACAACTTGGGAACAGCCACCATTCTATGAGCCAAGAAAAGCCGCAGACAAATCAAGTTCCATTCGGTTGTTGGATGATTGTCGGACTTGCCCTTTTGGGAGGGCGAATGTTTTATCACATTGCCTTCACTATTGCTGTTTATTTTCTGCTGAAGCGCTTGCGCCCTACTGCAAACATTTTGCTGTTAACGGCAAGCAGCGTTTTTATCGGAATGAGCATTGCCCAAACTCTCCAGATTCTTGTTTCGCATCCTGAATTATATCAATTCCATCGCGTCTTGGAGCCGGTATTGCTCGCCAGTGTTGCGTTCGTCTTGTTCTTGATTCAAAAACGGAGTTGGGCATGGCCATTGATTATCTACTCGGGACTGGCCGGCATAATCCTGATTTTATCGGCAACATTTCATTTCCCAAAAGATGCGCGTCCAAAATTTCAGTTTTCGTGTGCGGTGGTTAACTTAACGATGTTATGGCTCCTTGTGCAGTGGTTGCGAAAACAAACCCCTATCATATCGGCACCGCATGAATCGGGCGGTTCTGAAATTCACAACGCTGAAACTCGCCTAAAATAAAAACGCCCCGCAATTTCTCGCGGGGCGTTTGGTGTTTAAGGCTTCAGTTCACGCGCCGACGCTGGCGAGTTCTTCGTTCGTCTCAACGTTCACAATCTTGAATTGTTCGGCGTGCATGCCCGTGTCCGCGCGGAACGACAGCTTGCCGAAGTAGCGTTTCTCCATCTCGATGAGATGTTTCTCGTCCTCGGTGCGCAACCGGTCCAGCACGGTCGGGTGAACGACGATGCGGAGCTGGAAGTCGGTCTCGTCGCGAGTGCGTTTCTTGAGGAGTTCCTGGAGCTTGCGCTGGATCTCCACGCTCATGGTCACGGTGCTCTTGACCTTGCCGCGACCTTTGCAATACGGGCAGTCGTCATAGACGGCGCTGCGCACGGATTCGCTGTGGCGCTGGCGGGTCATCTCCATGAGGCCGAGCTGCGAGATGGGCAGGATGTGGGTCTTGGCCTTGTCGCGGCGGAGGCCGTCCTTGACGCGGTTGTAGACCTGCTGGCGGTCGCGCCCGGATTTCATGTCAATGAAGTCGAGCACGATGAGGCCGCCCATGTTGCGGAGGCGCAACTGGCGGGTGATTTCTTCGGCGGCTTCAAGGTTGACCTTGAGGATGACGGCTTCCTGATCTTTGCCGCCTTTGTGGCGTCCGGTGTTCACGTCAATCGCCACGAGGGCTTCGGTTTCATCAATGATGATGGCGCCGCCGCTCTTGAGATTCACCTGACGGGAGAAGGCGTTTTCCAATTGCTTGCTCACCAGGAAGCGGTCGAAAATCGGCTGGGCCTCGGTGTAGAGCAGAATTTTCTTGGCGGCACGCGGAGAAATCTTCGTGATCATCTCGCGCATCCGTTCGTAAGCCTTGGTGGTGTCCACAACGATGCGTTCGACGTCCTCGGTGAGAAAATCGCGCACGGTGCGTTCGATCAAATCCGGCTCCTGAAACACGCAGGTGGCCATGGGCTGCTTCTTGATTTTTTCGGAAACGCTATTCCATTCTTCGAGCAACAACGCGAGGTCGCGCACGAAGTAACGCAACTGCTGGCCTTCGCCGGCGGTGCGCATGATGACTCCCATGCCTTCGGGAATGTGCAGCTCGCGCAAAATTTTCTTGAGGCGCTTGCGCTCCTCGGGGTTTTCAATCTTGCGAGAGATGCCGGACTGGTCGGAGTTGGGCAACAACACGAGGAAACGTCCGGGCAATACGATGTTGGTCGTGACGCGCGGGCCTTTCGTGCCGATGGGACCTTTCGTGACTTGCACGATGATGTCGCTGCTGGGCGGGTAGAGACGCGGGATGTCTTTCTGCGTGATCTTCGGACGGTCGCGGCGCTTGACGCCTTCGCGTTCGACAATTTCCACACCGGAGTCGAACTGGTTCGGCACGATGTCCCAATAATGCAGGAAGGCATTTTTCTCAAAGCCGATGTCCACGAACGCGGCTTTCAAACCGTCCTCAAGATTGCGGACGCGGCCTTTGAAAATGCTGCCGACGAGACGCTCTTCCGTGGTGCGCTCGATGTTGAATTCCTCGAGCTTGCCATTTTCCGTGACCGCGACGCGCGTTTCGAGCGTCTCGGCATTGATGACGACTTCCTTGTGCGTCTTCTTTTCCGGGCGGATGAGCTGCTGGACTTTTTTGACGAGGTTGGCCGCCACGCTGGTGATGGTCTCAATGAAACCTTTCGGCTGTTCCTTGACCGGCACGGGAACAAATTTTTCCTCCGCGCCCGGCGTGGCGGGGGCGGCTTCGGGCGCGTGCGTGTGCGGAAACTGCTCGGCGGGCTTCTCGCCTTCCGGCGGGAGACCGGCGGCGATATTTTCCGCGCGTTCAATTTCGCTGGCGTGGCGCTTTTCAAAAACGCGCTCGCTGCCGCCCTGCTCCGTCACCACATCCGCGCGCGCTTCCACGGCTTCGCGGTCGGTTTTTTGTTGGGCGGGATTCAAGCCACCTTTAGGCTTGAAGCGCATACCCCGGCGACGCCGGTTAAAGTTGTTGCTGCTCATAATTAATATCCTCTTCGATTCATGTAGACGTTTTGCATCAGGCCCAGGGCGATCAACGAGCACAGCACTGAAGACCCGCCGTATGATAACAGCGGCAGTGGCACACCCGTCACTGGCATGATGCGAATATTCATGCCGATGTTTACGAAAACGTGGCTAAAGATGAGCGTCACAACGCCCACCGCCACGAGCTTGCCCAAGCGGTCGCGCGCTTGGCCGGCCGTCCTCAATCCGGTGAAGAGGAGGACCGCATACAGCGTGATCACAACCACGCTCCCAACAAACCCGCTCTCCTCGGCGATCACCGAGAAGATGAAGTCGTTGTGTGCCACCGCACGCGGCAGATACCCGTATCTATTTTGGGTTCCCTGCCGCCAGCCTTTTCCGAGCGGCCCACCGGAGCCGACGGAAATCAACGCCTGACGAACATTGTATTCGTCATCGGCCTGTTTCTGTTTCATGCGTTTTAAGTCCGCCGGCGTGGCATTCGGCGAAGCAAAGTGTGTGTAATCCCGGCCAAAAAAAACCATCAGCCGGTCGCGCTGGTATTGCTGCAACGGAACCTGCCAGCGGCCGTTCGGCAAAAATAAAATGTCCACGAGGAACAGCACCGCGACCAGACCAACCCCGCCGCACAACCGGAATAAAAATTTTCGCGGCGTGCCGGCGACGAACATCATCACGAGTCCAGTCGGTAGAATTACGAGGGCGGAACCCAAATCCGGTTCCTTCAAAATTAAAATAAACGGCAATGCCATTAGCCCAATGCCTTGCCAGAAAATTTTTGGCTGGCGCAATTCATCCGGCGGACGGCTCAAGAAATTTGCCATCGCGAGGATGAACGCCAGCTTTGCGAATTCGCTTGGCTGGAATTGGTAGAACGGCAGATCAATCCAGCGCCGCGCGCCCCAGCCATGTGTCTTCCCGATGAATGGAATCAAGACCGCGACGAGACAGAGAATCACTGCCCAATACGCCACGAACGACCACCGCGCCAGCGTATGATAACTCACCACGCACACCGCCGCCGCCGCCCCCAGACCGAGCGCATACCAGATGACCTGACGGAACCACATCTGCGCGAACCACGCCTTGTCCGCCTCCAGCGGGTTCGCCATCGTGGCGCTGAACACGAACGCCGTGCCCACGAGCATGAGACCCGCGACCGCAAAAAATTGCAGCCGGTCGAGCTTGTTCTCTTTCTCGTTGAGCGCGTCGTTGGTCATTTCAAATGTTGGTGGACAAAGTCGCGCGGCGACTTTGTCTGCCCGCGCAGCGGGCATCGGTGGTGCGGCAATCTTTGGGCGCGCGAATGTTCCGTCGCCTGACGCTGCGCTCGGCGACGGGTTTCGTCGCAGCGCGACAAAACCCACCTTGAACGGGCAGTCGGCTGGTTCAAATTTGTTAAATATTTTCCCATCACTTCACCGCCAAAGTTTTCGGCGCGGTTTCCTTCTGCAAAATCTTTTCGTAAATGTCGTGCGCGATGGGCGCGCAGGTCTCGCCGCCGGAACCGCTGAGCGTGGGCGATTGCACCAGCACCACCACCGCGTAACGCGGATTTTCATACGGCGCGAACGAGGCGAACCAATAGTTGTGGCCGATGATCCGGTTCGCGCTGTCCTGCACCTGCGCCGTGCCCGTCTTGGCGCAAATGTTGAAGCCGGAAACCGCCGCGCGCGTCCCAGTGCCCTCACCGCCCTGCACGTCGGCGAACATCGCGTCGTGCAAAATTTTCAGGCTGCGCGGACTCACCGAAATCCGGTTGCGAATGATGCCTCCCGGAAAATTTGTCGCCACCACGCTCGATGCCGCATCCTGCGGCTCAATGCGCGAGACGATGCGCGGCTGCAAGACTGCGCCGCCATTCGCAATGGCCGAATACACCACCGCCATCTGGATGGGCGTCACGTCAATCGCGCCCTGCCCGATGCAAAGATTCGCCGTTTCACCATCGTGCCAGCCCGCACGAGTTTGTTTTTCTGTCGGAAAATTTCCGCGCGTTTCTTGGTTCGTAAAAATCCCCGTGCGTTCGCCCAGATGAAATTCCCGGCCGAGGCGGAGAACATTTTCAAAAACGCCCGGCTGCAAGCCGTGCCAGATGAAATACGCGTTGCTCGAATGGATGAGCGCGCGTTTGAAATCGTAATCGCCCGCCAGCACCGTGTCTTCAATCTTGCGTTTGCCGACGTAGATGCAGCCCTTGCCGCCGCGACCCGAGTCGGCTTGGACGTGATAAATTTCCGCCGGATTTAATCCGCGCTCCAACGCCGCCAGCGCCACGACTGGTTTGAAAATGGAGCCAGGCGCGTAGTTCTCAAACGTCGCCCGATTTTTTTCCGCTTCTAAATCCTGAAGCTGTTTGTATTTCTCGTGCGAAATTCCCGACGCAAAATCATTCGGATCAAACGCAGGCGAGGAAACCATTGCCAACACATCACCATTCCGCACGTCCATCACCACGACCGCGCCGTTAATTTTTTCACCCAGCTTGTTTTGCAGGGCCTGCTCCGCCGCGCGTTGCAAATCCAAATCAATCGTAAGCGTCACGTTCGCGCCCGCCAGCGGCTGCGTTTCCACATCGCCGGACTGCCGGTAGCCCGCGCTGTTCACCAAAACGGTTTCTTGTCCGGCGCGGCCGTGCAATTCGGAATTAAATTTTCCTTCCACGCCAGTCACGCCGCGATAGTCCGGCAGGCGGTAGTTGAAAAATGATTCTTCACCCGCGTTGGAGCTGTCGTCCTGGCGCAACTCGCCGAGCAGATGCGCCGCCGTGGTGCCGAGCGGATAACTGCGCACGGACTGCAATTCCAAATCCGCGCCGTAGCCGCCGGAAAAATTTTCGTGGAAGCGCGCGATCTGCGCGTCGTCGAGGTCTTCCAAAATTTTGTAAGGCATCGCGCGCGCCTGCTCGTAGCCTTGCACAAAATTTTTCAGATCAAGCGTCACCGGCTCGCCCAGCTTGCCGCTGATGAGCGCGACGTTCCGGTTCACGACGTTGTAGCGCGCCTGCTGGGTGAGTGCGTCCATTTGCTTTTGCTTCAAGCGCACGCGGTTGGTCTGCATCGTTTTCGTGCTGCTCCAGAATTTCCAAAAGGGCGGCGCGGTCGCAGTGATTTTCACCGGGCGCAGACGGTCGTATTCGCCCTTGAACTGGTCGCGCAACTCGTCGAGATACAAACTCAAGTTGTAGCGCGGACGGTTCTCGGCCAGCACGCGGCCTTCGCGGTCCAGAATTTTTCCGCGCACGGCGGGCAGGCGGATGGTGCGATACGTCTGCGTGTCCAGATGGTTCTGATACTCGCGCGCGGAGACAACCTGCACCCACCAGAGGCCAGTGAGCAAAATGCAAAGCCCGACCGCCAGCCCCATCGCCACCAGGCGGAGCTGCGGGTCGTTCTTTTTCAATTCGTCAATGACGAGCATTTTATTTTCTTCCCCGGTGGATTTCGCGGTCGGGACGGAAGCTGACTTCCGTGCGCAACTTGTAACCGAACATTTGGCCGCACCAGCCGAACAACGCAAAAATAACCGGCGTGGCCAGCGCGCCGCCAACGGTCAGCACAAGCCATTGCCAGAGCGAACCCCAGCCGATGAGGGGTTGTTGGCCAGTGTTCAGCAAAATTAAAACGACCAGTGCAGGCGATACCGCGCTGGCCGCCGCGCCAAGCGTGAGCTGGGCGAATGGGGCGTCACGCAAAATTAATTCGCGACGCAGATAAATCGGAAAGCCGGCGGCGAACAGCGGCAGGATGGTCACGCCGAGCGGATTCGCGGAAAGCGAGTCGAACCACAGGCCGCCAATTACCGCGAGCAGTGACATGGTGATGAGGTCAGCCTTGAGCGCGGCGTAAACCATCAGCGCGGGGAGCAAATCAATCTGCGCGCCAAGCAGGCTGCGCGGAGCGCCCAGCACCGCCTCGCCGAACACGGCGAGAAACGCGAAGCTCAAAATCATGGCGGGCTTGAAAAAGTTCATTTGATCAAAACCAAGACTTGTTCCAGCGCGCCGAGGTTGGCGTTGAGTTTCACGCGCGCCTCGGTGGCCAGACCATACTCGACAGTTTGCGTGTCATAAATTTTCCCAATCGGAATTCCTTTCGGAAAAACGCCGCCGAGGCCGCTGGTGAGGACGTTCTGGCCGGCTTTTAGATTTGCGCCGCTGGCGAGGTAGCTCAACTGCACGAGCGACGGATCCAGCGGGCCGCTGGCGCTCAACACGCCGACATCGTGCGTGGAATTTTCGACGATGGCAGAGACGCGGCAGTTGCGGTCGCCGATGAGGACGACTTGTGAATTGAGATAGCTGACGGAGGAAATTTTTCCAATCAAACCTTCGGCGGTCAGCACGGGCATATTGGTCTGGAGGCCATCGCGTGTGCCGAGGTCAATCTGCACGGTGCGCCACCAGTTTGCCGGGTCGCGCATGATGACGTTGGCGGGCTTTAATTTCCACGGCGCATTTTTTTGCCAGCCGAGCAGTGTGCGGAGCTGGTCGTTCTCGCGGACGATGGCGGCGTTCTGTATCGCTCGCGAATTGAGCAGTTGGTTTTCCGTGCGGAGCCGGTCAATTTGCTTGAGCAATTCGCGGCGGGGCAGAGCGTTATTGGCGAGGTCGGCGGGCAGTTGTTGCGCGGCTCCGGCCAAGCCGAACAGCGGGAGAAACCAACTGGACACGGCGAGCTTGAGGCGCGAGGTGGCGCGGGTGGGCAGGCTCAAGAGAACCACCGACACCAGCACGATTGCGCCGAGCGCGAGATAATTTTGTTGTTTGAACATCCGCTACGTCACGGCCTTTTGCCGTGGTGCGGTGAACGTTCCCGTCTCCGCCAAAAGGCTTCGACGCGGTCTGCGAGAAGAATCAGTATTTGGCGTTCGTGGCGACGCGTTTCAGGAATTCAATTTCCTGCAACACGCGGCCTGTGCCTTCGGCGACGGCGCTCATCGGGTCGTCAGCGAGATGCACGGGCAGGCCGGTTTCGCCGGCCACCAAACGGTCAATGCCACGGATCAATGATCCGCCGCCAGCCATCACCAAGCCGCGATCAACAAGATCGGAGGCGAGTTCTGGGGGGCAACGTTCCAAGGTAATCCGAATGGATTCGAGAATGCTCGAAAGCGGTTCCTGCAAAGCTTCGCGGACTTCTTCGGAACGGATGGTCAATGTCTTCGGCAAACCTGAACCCAGGTCGCGGCCTTTGACATCCATCGTCAGTTCTTGTTCCAGCGGAAAGGCGGAGCCAATACGAATCTTGATTTCTTCAGCGGTGCGTTCACCGATCATCATGTTATAGGCACGCTTCATGTGGGCGATGATGGTGGAATCCAGCTCGTCTCCGCCCACCCGCAGGCTGCGGCTGAAGACGATGCCAGCGAGGGAGATGATTGCGATTTCGCAAGTTCCCCCACCGATGTCCACGATCATGTTGCCCGCCGGCTCATGCACCGGCAGACCGACGCCGATAGCCGAAGCCATGGGCTGCTCGATCAAATAAACCTCGCGCGCGCCTGCGTGCGTGGCGGAATCTTTAACGGCTCGTTTTTCCACCTCGGTGATGCCGGAAGGCACCGCAACCACGACGCGTGGGGCGATGAGTTTCCGATGGTGCACCTTTTGGATGAAATGGCGGAGCATCGCCTCGGTGATCTCGAAGTCGGCGATTACGCCGTCTTTCATCGGGCGAATGGCCACGATGTTGCCGGGCGTGCGGCCCAGCATCCGTTTTGCTTCGTCACCTACGGCCAGCACATTGGTTGTGCCGGCCTGAATAGCTACTACCGAAGGTTCGCGCAGGACGATTCCACGATCCCGCACATAGACCAAGGAATTTGCGGTTCCCAGATCTATCCCAATGTCATTGGAGAACAGACTTTTGAATTGCTCTAGCATGAATGTGCCTAATCGCGGACAGTTAAAACCGCGCTCCACCAAAGGTCAAGCGGCGAATCAGAAAACGATGGTCGCGACCGACACGCGCGCCGACCGTTCCAGCGTTTTCCAAAAATCCCGCTTGTCATCCGAACCGCAACTGGTATGGTTCACGCCCTTTGATTTTATGAAAGCTGACATCCATCCGAGATACGAAGACGCGGAAATCCGTTGCGCCTGTGGCAACGTGATCAAGACGCGCTCCACCAAGCAAACCATCATTATCGGCATCTGCAATTCCTGCCATCCGTTCTACACCGGCACGCAAAAATTTGTGGACACCGCCGGCCGCGTGGACAAATACCAGCAACGCGCCGCCAAGACTGCTGCCGCGCAGGCGGCCGCTTCCGTCAAAAAGAAAAAAGCCTAGCCAGTTTCAAGCAACCGCCCGCCGTTCTGGACTCCGGAACGGCGGGCGGTTTGTTTTTCATGGAAGCATTTTTGATTTACGATTTGCGCGCCACCAGTTCGTTCGCTCGTAAATCTTAAAACACCAATGGATTTCAAGCCGCACATTGAAAAATTCCGCAAGCGCTTTGCCGAGGTTGAATCCTTGCTGAGCGACTCCAAGGTTTTTGACAACCCGCAGAGCGCGCAGGAATTGTCCCGCGAATACGCCCGGCTCAAAGACCTCGTCGCGGCAGGCGGCGACTATTTGAAAGCCCTCGCGCAGCTTGACGAAAACCGCGAACTGCTCAAATCGGAAGTGGCGGAATCCGAACTCGCAGTGATGGCGAAGGAAGAAATCACCCGCCTCGAAGCCGAAGAAAAAAAACTCGGCCAGCAAATCCATTTCGGTCTCGTTCCTCCCAGCCCGACCGATTCACGCAACACCATTATCGAAATCCGCGCCGGCGCGGGCGGCAATGAATCGGCGCTGTTCGCCGCTGATTTGTATCGGATGTATTCGCGCTATTGCGAAGCGCGGGGCTGGAAAGCCGAGACGCTCGACTCCAGTTCGTCCGATCTCGGCGGCTTCAAAGAAATTATTTTTCAAGTCAACGGCACAGACGTTTTCAAACGCTTGAAATACGAGAGCGGCGTTCACCGCGTCCAGCGCGTGCCTGCGACCGAGGCCCAAGGCCGCATCCACACCAGCACCTGCACCGTGGCCGTGATGCCCGAGGCGCAGGAAGTGGATGTCGAAATTAAACCTGACGAAATCGAAGTGAATGTCTGCCGCGCCTCCGGTAAAGGTGGGCAAGGCGTGAACACCACCGATTCCGCCGTGCAGATCATTCACAAGCCCACCGGCATGATTGTCCGTTGCGCCGACCAACGTTCGCAGCAGAAAAATAAAATCCAAGCGATGACGGTTTTGCGCTCGCGCTTACTGAAAATAAAAATCGCCGAGGAAGACGCGAAGTATGCCGCCTTCCGCAAAGATCAGGTCGGCACCGGCGAACGCAGCGAAAAAATCCGCACCTACAATTTCCCGCAAAACCGTGTGACCGATCATCGCGTCGAAGTCACGCTCTACAATCTTTCCAACTTCATTGACGGCGAACTCGACGGGCTGATTGCTCCGCTGATGACGCATGACATGGAGGAGAAGCTGGCCGCACTGCAAACTTGAATGACGAGTAACGAGTGCTGCGTGAATGTATTTTCACGCAGCACTCGTCACGCATCACAAACCACATGACCAACAAAAATAACTTTGAACCACGCGGCCTTGTCTTTGATTGCGATGGCACGCTGGCCGACACCATGCCGTTGCACTGGCGCGCGTGGCAGGCGATTTCGCTGCGGCACGATTTGCATTTTCCTGAAGACCGTTTTTATTCGCTCGGCGGCGTGCCGTCGCGCGACATTTTGAAAATGCTCGCCGAGGAACAAGGCCGTCCGCTCGACCACATCGCCGTCGCGCACGAAAAAGAAAACGCCTACCTGCCGCTGATGTCCACCGTGGAACCGATTCACGCCGTCGTGGAAATTGCGCGGGCGAATTTTGGAAAAATCCCCATGGCCGTCGCCTCCGGCGGAACCCAGGCGATCATCTGCCAGGTGCTGGAACAATTGCTGACCGATTTGCTTAGCCGCTCGTCTCTGATTGCGCTGATGTACCAGTCGTCCCACTCCGCGGAACACTCGCTGGAAGAACACATTCAGATTGTGGATGCGCTGGAGAAACGCGATGCGCGTTTAGCCGCTAAGCTTATGGAAAAGCATATTTCGGCAGTGGAAAAAAACCTGCGGCTGGACCCGCTCACCGTAGACCTGTCAACGGCGTTGCGGCCCTAGCCACAGCGCGTATTTTTTGGGATTGATCTTGTGACACTTACCCTTGAACACATCAATGTAGGCTCGGTGGCCGACTTTGTCGCGCTGCTGGACGGCACCTACGAACA
>JBEEMY010000016.1:0-11971 GCA_041192415.1 Verrucomicrobiota bacterium
CGACCTCGCGCTCATCACCGAGGCCACGCCGCCGGTCGTCACGCGCGTTTTGTTTTCCGAATCCGATCTGCGCGGTCGCGCGTTCGTAAAAAATCTCTGCCGCGAGGCCGGGCTGTTTTTGCGCGAAGACGCCGTTGGAAATATTTTTGCGCGCTGGGAAGGCGCGGATAAAAATCTCCCCGCCGTCGCCACCGGTTCACACATTGACGCGATTCCCAACGCTGGAAAATACGACGGCGTTGTGGGTGTGCTTGGGGCGATTGAAGCCATTCGTGCGCTGCAAGCCGCCGGTTTCAAACCCAAGCGCAGTATCGAGCTCATCACATTTACCTCCGAAGAACCCACGCGCTTTGGCATCGGCTGTCTCGGCAGCCGGTTGCTCGGCGGCGTGCTACCGCTCGAACGCGCCATCGCGTTGCGCGACCGCGACGGCAAGGATTTGGAATTCTGGCGCGCGCAAGGCGGCTGCAAAGGCGCGCTGGATTCCGTGAAGTTGCCGATGGATTGCTACGCTGCATTCGTCGAGCTCCACATCGAGCAAGGGCCGATTCTTGAGGCAGAGAACATTGACATCGGCGTCGTGGAAAAAATCGCCGCGCCCAGCACGTTGCGGTTGCAACTCACCGGCGTCGGCGGACACGCGGGCGCAACGCTCATGCCCGGTCGCCGCGACGCGCTCCTTGCCGGCGCGGAGATCGCGCTCGCTGTCGAGCAGGCTGCGACGACTACCGGAAGTCCTGATACCGTTGGCACGACAGGCGTTTTCCGCATCGAACCCGGTGCGGTGAACAGCGTTCCTTGCCGCGCGTGGCTGGAGATTGACTTGCGTGACACGCTGGTGAAAACGCGCGACGCGGCGTTAGTTCAAATTGAAGCTGCCGCGAAAGAAATTTGCTCGCGCAGAAAAATTGAGTTCACGATGGAGCGTTTGAACGTTGACCCGCCCGCGATTTGCGACGCGAAGCTCGTCGAAACGACCGTTGCCGTCGCGCAGAAATTAAATTTCTCCGTGAAGCGCATGGTCAGCCGAGCGTATCACGACTCGCTCTTCATGGCGCAAGTCTGCCCGACGACGATGATTTTTATCCCATGCTTCAAAGGCTACAGCCATCGCCCGGACGAATTTTCCTCGCCGGAGCAGATGGAAAAAGGCGTGCGCGTGCTGGCGGAAACTTTTGCGGAATTGGCCGGTTAAAATTTACAACGCGGTTGTCCGGGAGAGCGCTCCGTGGAATTATTTCTGCTCCGGCTTTTTCCACGTCGGCAGGTTGGTATCCTTCATGTCAATCGAGGCGGAGTTGATGCAGTAGCGCAATCCTTTCGGGCCGGGGCCGTCGTCAAAGACGTGGCCAAGGTGGCTGCCGCAGTTCGCGCACAAGACTTCCGTGCGGATCATGCCGTAGCTGGTGTCCTTGTGTTCAAAGACTTTTCCTTGCGCCGCAACTTCCGAGAAACTCGGCCAACCGCAGTGCGAATCAAACTTGTCGTCCGACTTGAAAAGAATTTCTCCGCACGCCGCGCAGCGATACTCGCCGGGCGTTTTCGTGTCCGTGTATTTGCCGGTGAAGGCGCGCTCCGTGCCCGCCTCGCGGAGAACGTGATATTGTTCGGGCGTCAAAAGTTTGCGCCATTCTTCTTCGGTGCGTTGCAGTGGGAATTTCATCGTGTTGTTGGTGTTGGTTAAATCGTTTCGCGCCGCCGGACTGTTGGTGGGTGCAGCGTTGCAGCCGGTGACAAACGCCACCGCGCCCAACGCCAGCATGATAAAATATCGCTTCATAATTTTGATTCTTTCGTTTCCGCTGCGCGCAGCACCCGCCACTCATGCGTCCACTCATCAATCCGGCACGCCGCGCGATAGTCGCAATACTCGCACGGCGTTACCTTGCCTTTGCGATACGGAGCCACCGCCGCTGCGCCGGAAAAAATTTCCCTGCCGAGTTCGCGCAACTGATCCGCTACTGCGTCGAGCAAGCCGGTGAATTCCTGACTCGGAATGGCGTCCGAGTTCTTGGACGGCTGGTTGTCCTTTTTGTTCAACTTGAATTTGAACTGGTCGCCTTCGCTGACTTCGCGCCGGTCAAACTTCCGCAACGCGCCCGCGTCGAAGCGTCCGTTGTGGCGATAAGCCAGCCGCTTCGCATCAGTATCGCCTAAAACTTCCGCGCGCGTGCCACCACTTTTGAAATCGCCGCGCAAGCTGACGTAGAACGCACCAGCGGGAATAATTTTTCCACAGGAGCGCTGGCTTTCAGCCGGCGAGTTCGTGTTTGCCTCGCCGCCCGCCGGCAAGATGTCGGCGCTCCAGTTCCGCAGCGCGCCAAGATACGCCAGCAACTGCAACTGAATTCCATTCTCCACCAGCAACGGCTCCAGTTTTTTCCCGCCCGATTTGTAATCCACCACTACCGCGAGGGTTTCGCCGGTGGCCGTCCGCGAGGACCGCCAAAAATCCACGCGGTCAATGCGGCCTTGCAGCGCCAGCTTACGTCCGCCGCCAAGATCAATTTCCCAAGCCGGCGCGGCATCATCCTTGCCGCCAAAACCAAACTCCGCCGCCGCCGGATCAAAATCATATTGCGTGTGCATCCAGCCGACGATGACCTCCACGAAATCCTGCAACGCCGCCGTCATTGCCCGCGCCGCGAAACTCGTCTCCGCTGAATCCAAAAACAATCCATCGCGGTGCAGCGCCATCTGCGCCGCCGCAATCGTGCCAATGCGTTCGCGCGCTTCTGCTGGTGTGAGATCGCGCCAACGTTTGCCTTCCGCTTGCAACTGCTCGTGAAACATTTTCAAAACGTCGTGTTGAAAATTGCCGCGTTCGCGCGCATCCAGTTCAAACATCTTCCGCTCGTTCGCGCGTAGGCCGGATTTGACGAAGAACTTGAACGGGCACTGTGCAAATTCCTCCAGCCGGCTGACGGATGAACGCAACACCGGCGCGTAAAGTTTTTCCGCCTGTGCTGCCGAAAGATTTTCTTTTTCATCCGGCTCGCGCAGTCCGGCGAGCTTTTCTGCGAGTGATTTGAGCGCGGGAATTTGTTGGAGTTCACGCTTTAGCGTGCCGCCCGGATAAGCTAAAGCTTGAACTTCAACATCAGCGGTCAGCACCGGCACGAGCTCATTCGCGTGTTGCGCCTCACGCCAGTCCGTGTCGTCGGAAAATTCTTTTACTTCAAGTTCCAGAAACATCCGCTGCAACTGCGCGATGAAGGGCGATGGATTCAGCGTCTTTCCCTCCGCGCTCTGCTTGGCGAACGTGAGCGTCAGTTTTTCATTGGCGCGCGTGCAGGCGATGTAGCCGAGGTAACGTTCGCGCGAGATCTGGTCGAACACGCCTGCGCTTAACGTGACGTTTTGTTTTTCCAGTTCGTCGCGGTCGCTGTTGGTCAGAATCACCGGCGCGGCGGGCGCAGCGGGAAAAACCGATTCGTTCACGCCGAGCAGCATGGCAAATTTCAAACTGGGATTCCGCGCGCGATCAATCGCTCCCACCAAAACTTCATCGAGCGACGGCGGAATCACGCCCACGGTGAGATTGCCCAGACCAGCCTCCAACACTGGCAGCCAGTCATTCAGACGCATGGATTCATGGGGGAAAGCGAGCGCAAGGTTGTCGAGCCACGAATTCATCTGCTCCCAAACCGTTTGGTGCGGTGACGAGTGATGCGTGCTGCGTGCTGCGTCCTCGACTTCGCGCGTCCAGCGGTCCAGCGTTGCCTCAACTTTCAATTCGCGCCACAGTTCACGCAAGACGGCGGCGAGCTGTTCGCCCGTCGGCTTGAAATTTATTTTGGCGAACGCGGCATAAAAATTTCCTAACGGCGGGAAAATAATTTCACGCAGGCGTTCGCTGGCTTCATCCGGCAACGGCTCGCGCCATTTTTTACCGCGCCAGCCAAATTCCAGCGCGGTGTTTTCCAGTCGGTCAATTTCCGTTTCGGTCACGGACGCGAAGCCGCATTTCAGCGCGGCGAACCAGTCGTCATTTTTCCAATCGCCGGCCACCGTGCGGAGCGCGTTGCGCGTGAGTTCGGCGAGCGGGTGATGCGCCACACTTTCGCGGCGGTCGAGAAAGAATGGAATTCCGTAGCGGCGAAAAACGCGGGCGAGCGGTTTATGGTAGCCGTCCAACTGCCGCACCAGCACGGCGCAATCGCGGAAACGATTTTTGCCACCGCTCTCGCGGACAAATTTCACAACCTCGCGCGCGGCGAACACCGCCTCGGCTTCGGGATTCGCACAGGCGGTGAGGCGAAGTGATTCTAGATTCTGGATTCTAGATTCTGGATTCTGGACCGGTAGCGCCCAGTTTTGTTCCAGTTCCGCCAGCGGGGAATTCGCTGCGAAACGGTTTTTCTTCGGCTCCCGGGCGAGGATTTCAATCTTCACGTCGCCGCCCGGCAGATTGGAAATCTGGTCGCGGCATTGCTGAAATGTTTTGCCTATGGCTGACCAGATGGAGAGCCATGATTCCGTCGGCGTCGGCTCGGTTTCGAGACAGAACGCGAGCGTGGCCTGTTCGCAAAAGGGCACGATGGCGGTGAGCAACGCCAGTTCCTGTGGCGTCATTTCGGCAAAACCGTCGAGCCACAGACCGGAAATGCGGAGTGCGGAGTGCGGAGTGCGGAATTTTTCACGCAGCGCCTCGGTCGCAAAATCCAGCAGGTTGTTTGCGTCTTGCAAGCTGTGTTCGCGCAGCCAGTCGCCGTATTTTTCCGAAAGCAGCGCAAGGTCGTGGAGCTTGTCGCGGAGTTCGCGGCGCAGTTTTTCGTCAGCCGCCAGCGCCCGCAGTTTTTTGGGCGTGAACTGGTGTTCCTGAAGTTCTGCCAGCAGCGTGCCGAGTTCTTGCGCGAATCCGGCGCGTCGCGCGCTGCCGCGAAATAATTTCAACTCGTCCGCGTGTCGCTGGAGCAAAGCGCGCAGCACCATGAGGCGTCCCTCGGCGGACAGCAGCTTCGGCGGCGCGAGGTTGAGCTTTTCAAATACAAATTGTGCGAGGCGGTCGAAGGAAAGAATGTGCAGCCGCGTGAAGCCGGAAATGTCTCCGCCTTCCAGCAGTTGGCGTTCGAGCTGGAACGTCGCTTGTTTCGGCGCGAGCAAGATGAGCGGCGGGCCGTCGGGAAATTTCGCCAGTGCGGCACGCACTTCGGCAAGACAGCGGAAAGTTTTCCCACTGCCAGCGGGGCCGAGCAGAAAGCGCGCTTGCACACGGAATGTTTCACGCAAAGACGCAAAGACGCAAAACTATTTAACCGCAGAGAGCGCAAAGAATGGGATGAATGGATTGATGGACGCTTGGATTTATGGGGCGACATCCGTCGCACAGATGGAACCCACTAATCCATCAATCCAACCATCCCGTTTGTTCTTTGCGCTCTCTGCGGTTAAATGTTCTGTCCCGTTCTTTGCGGATGGGCTAGTTTTCCCCGACTCAACATGAAAAAATTCTTTTGGCTTTTATTGTGCGGTCTTGCCGTCACGGAATTTTCCGCCGCCAGTGAAACGGTCATCGCCGATGTGTTCGCGCGGGCGGCGATGAGTTTGAACGGCAAGTGGAACGTCATCGTTGACCCTTATGACACGGGCTATTTTGATTATCGTCGGCAGGCTTACGATGCGGGCGGCAAGGTCAGCGGCGGCTACGCGCTGGATTATCACGCCAAGGATCAGACCGAACTGGTGGAATACAACTTCGACACCAGCCCGACGTTGAACGTGCCGGGCGACTGGAATTCGCAGGCCGAAAAACTTTTTTATTACGAAGGCTCGGTCTGGTATCGCAAAAAATTTGACGTGACGAAATCCGCGCCCGACCACCGGTTGTTCGTTTATTTCGGCGCGGCAAATTACGAGGCGGATGTTTATCTCAACGGCAAAAAACTTGGCAAACATATCGGCGGCTTCACACCGTTCGCCTACGAAATTACCAAGCTGGCAAAGGAGAAAAACAACTCGCTCGTCGTGCGCGTGAACAACAACCGCCACGCCGAGGACGTGCCGACGGTGAATACGGACTGGTGGAATTACGGCGGCCTCACGCGCGAGGTGCTGCTGGTGGAGACGCCTGCGACGTTTATTTCCAACTTCAACACGCGGCTCAAAGCGGGCACGACGAATACGATTGAGGCGAGCGTTCAGCTTGACGGTGCGGACAAGGCGCAGACGGTTGCTCTCAAATTTCCCTTGCTGAAAATCGCCGCTGAAATGAAGGCGGATACCAACGGCTTTGCCCGCTTTGAACTGACGCCCGCGAGCCTCGCGCGGTGGTCGCCGGAAAATCCTGCGCTTACGGAAGTGGAAATTTCCGCTGGCGAAGATTCGCTCAAAGACCGCGTGGGTTTCCGCAGCATCGCGACGAGCGACACGGACATTTTGCTGAACGGCCAGAAAGTTTTCCTGCGCGGCATCTGTATCCACGAAGAGATTGCGACGGAAGGGAGGCGCGCCTGGTCGGAGGCTGACGCGCGCAAATTGCTCGGTCAGGCCAAGGAGCTCGGCTGCAATTTTGTCCGCCTCGCGCATTACCCGCACAACGAACACATGGCACGCGTTGCGGATGAGCTGGGCATCCTGTGCTGGGAGGAAATTCCCGTCTATTGGACGATTCAATGGACGAATCCCGCGACGCTAGCGAATGCCAAAAAGCAATTGGCTGATTTAATTTCTCGCGACCAGAACCGCGCGAGCGTCATCGTGTGGTCGGTGGCAAACGAGACGCCAGTGAGCGAGCCGCGCACGAAATTTTTGAAATCGCTGGTGGCGGTTGCCCGCGAACTCGATGGCTCGCGGCTCGTGTCGGCAGCGATGGAAGTTCATTCCGGCACGATGGAAAACCATCCGGGCGCGAAGCCGGAGAACCACAAAGTCGTGGACGATCCGTTCGGCGAATTCACCGACCTATGCAGCTTCAATCAATACACCGGCTGGTATGACGGCACGCCGGAGAAGATTGACCGCACGACGTGGAGCATCAAGTGGAACAAGCCGGTCGTCGTCAGCGAATTTGGCGCGGACGCCAAGCAGGGTTTGCACGGCGATGCGGCGGCGCGCTTCACGGAGGAATATCAGGCCGACCTTTATCGTCGCACGCTGCCGATGCTGGACAAGATTCCCGGCTTCAGCGGCTGCACGCCGTGGATTCTCACGGACTTCCGTTCACCGCGTCGTCCGCTGGCGGGCATTCAGGATGGCTGGAACATCAAAGGTCTCACCGGCCACAACGGCGAAAAGAAAATGGCTTTTGATGTGCTAAAAAACTTTTACGCCGAAAAGGCGAAGGCGGACGCGATAAAATAATTTCCATCTCAATGAAAATTTCCATCCAAGAACTCATGGCGCAGAGTGGCGTGGCGTTTGGCACGAGCGGTGCGCGTGGGCTGGCCACGGCGATGACGGATTCCGTCTGCTACGCCTACGCCAAAGGCTTTCTCCAATACCTTGAATCCATTGGCGAACTCAAGCGGGCAGGGGAGCGCGTCGCGGTTGGTGGCGATTTTCGGCCCAGCACCGGGCGCGTGATGGAAGCGGTCTGCCGCGCGGCGGACGACCTGGGTTATCGCGCGGTGAACTGCGGGCGAGTGCCGTCGCCAGCGGTGGCACTGTTCGGATTTGAAAATAAAATTCCATCCATCATGGTCACGGGCAGCCATATTCCCGACGACCGCAACGGCATCAAGTTCAACAAGTGCGGCGGCGAAGTTTTGAAGTCGGACGAGCAGGGGATGAGCAGTCAAGTGGTGGAACTGGACGAAGCGATGTTTGGTGCGGATGGAAATTTTTCAAAGACACAATCAGCGCACGAGGTTTCGCCCGTTGCCGGTGAGAACTACGTCATGCGCTACCTGAATTTTTTCCCGCATGATGTCTTGGCTGGTGTGCGTGTCGGGGTTTATCAGCACTCGGCGGTGGGGCGTGATGTGCTGGTGAAAATCCTTTCGCATCTTGGCGCGGAAGTCACGCCGCTCGGACGTTCGGACAAATTTATTCCCGTGGACACCGAGGCCATTCGCCCCGAAGACGTGCAGCTCGCACATGACTGGGCGGCGACGGGAAAGTTTGACGCCCTCGTTTCAGCCGATGGCGACAGCGATCGTCCGCTCGTCAGCGACGAAAACGGAAACTGGCTGCGCGGCGACATCGCCGGGATTCTGTGCGCGAAATTTCTGGAGGCGGATTCCATCAGCACGCCGGTGAGCTGCAACACCGCCGTGGAAAAATGCGGCTGGTTTCCAGAAGTCCGCCGCACGCGCATCGGCTCGCCGTTCGTGGTGGCCTCGATGACGGAAGCCACGGCTGGCGGGGCGAAACGCGTGGTCGGCTACGAAGCGAACGGCGGCTTTCTGCTGAACTCGGACATCGAAGTCGGCGGAAAAATTCTGCGCGCCTTGCCAACGCGTGACGCGGTGATTGTGATGCTGGGGATTTTGCTGTTGGCGAAATCAGATGGCAAAACAGTTTCGCAACTCACAGCAACTTTGCCCGCCCGCTTCACGGCGAGCGACCGGTTGAAAAATTTCGCCACGGAAAAAAGTGCGGCGATTTTGGCGAAATTTAATTCTGGCTCCGAAGCCACGGATAAAATGGAAATTGAAAAATTGTTCGGTTCAATCTGTGGCCAGGTCGCAAGTTTGAATCGCACCGACGGCTTGCGTATCACGTTTGGCAACGAGGAAATCATCCACCTTCGCCCGTCGGGCAACGCGCCAGAATTCCGTTGCTACGCGGAAGCTGCATCGGATGAACGCGCCCGCGAAATCACGGCGCTGGCGCTGGGGAAAATTCTTGGTTGAGTCAGCAGCGGCTAGAAGGCTGCCGCATATTTCCGCGTGAGCGTCGAGAGTTCCGCCACAACGGATTTGTGCTGCGGGTCGCCTGCGAAATTCTTCAACTCATCCGGGTCGCGCGGGTCGAGCAGCATCGCGCCATCCGCGCCGTCCTTGCCAAATTCGGCGTAGCGCCATTGCTCCGTGCGCACGGCGACGCCGTGAACGTTTTTTCCATCCTCGCTCCAAAGACTGTAAGCAGGCTTGTCCCATTTCACCGTGGGGTTTTTCAGCAACGGCACGAGGCTCGTCCCTTCGATGCCTTTTTCCGGAGTCAGCCCGGCGAGTTCTGCCACCGTGGGATAAATGTCCAGCGACTCCACGATGCGATGACAGCTCTGCCCGTTGCCCTTCATGCCCGGCGCAGAAATGATCAGCGGCACGCGCGTGCCCATCTCGAAGAGCGAACCGGCCTTGGACCACTTGCCTTTTTCGCCGAGCTGATAGCCGTGATCCACGGCGAAAACGACAATCGTGTTCTCGCGCAGTCCGAGCTTGTCCAGTTCGCCGAGGATGCGGCCAAGGTTCCAGTCCGCCCACGACAACGACGCGAGATACGCGCGGATGACTTCCTTCGCCTCGGCCTCGCTTGCGCCGCGACCGATGAACAAATCCGCGTTGCGCTTGCGGATGGCCGCGCTCGGAAATCCCGGCGGCACGGTCGGCCACGCGGCGAAATCCGGCGGCAGTTTGATTTTGTCAGGGTCATACAAATCAAAAAATTTCTGGGGCGCGGTTGGCGGGCTGTGCGGCTTGATCAATCCGCCCGCGATGAAAAACGGTTTGTCTTTATGCTGGCGGAGATTTTCAATCGTGCGGTCGGCGGCGTGAAAATCACCGTGGCCTTCGCCGTTACCGTCGAGAATCACGATGCGGTCGGAGTAAGCCGCGCGGGCATTGTCAGCGGGCAATGGTGACAGCACGCCGTCAGGCTGCGGGATTTGTGCGCGTAGAATTTCTTTGGCGTGTCCGACCTGCGGCCCGCTGCCATCGTCGGTAGGATGATCCTGCTCGCTGGCGGTGTTCCATGATTTCGCGTCGTCCAGCCCGCCGTGATAAATTTTTCCGGCGCGCATCGTTGCGTAGCCGTGGTTGCCGAACAACTGCGGCAGCGTCGTCCAATCGGGATGGGCGGTGCGGAAATCCGTGCGGTTGCCAATCACGCCGGTCGTGGACGGCTTGCGCCCCGTGAGCAGCGACGCGCGCGACGGATTGCACAGCGGAAACTGGCAGTAATTCCGATCGAAGCGCACGCCGGATTTTGCGAGCGCGTCGAGGTTCGGCGTCTTCGCGTCGAAGCGACTCGCGTAACAACCAAGCTCCACGCGCATATCGTCGGCCATCAGGAAAAGCACGTTCGGCTTGCGCGCGGATTTATTTGCGCCACGCAGCACGGCGGGAAACGAAACGGCAGCGGAAGCGGCGGCCACGGTTCCCAAAAATTTTCGGCGCGTGAGCGGCGCGGGCGGCGGGGATTTCATGCGAAGAATTTAACAATGCCAGTTGCGATGGCAATGATTTCGTCCTTGTCGCCGTCCTCGTAATCGTAATCGAAACCATTTCGAGGACGAGGACGGGAATGAGGAGGAATTGCGCGGCGCACGCTTTGAAAGTATTCTCACCGCGCTTGACCCCGCCACCCGTCATCGCCGCCGGACGACCGTTTCACATCCTCACGAAACCGGTCGGGCCAATCTGCAATCTGGATTGCAAATACTGTTTCTATCTCGAAAAAGAAAAAATGTATCCGGGCGAAAATTCCTGGCGCATGAGCGACGCGGTGCTGGAAAAATACATCCGCGACTACATCCACAGCCAGCCGGTTGCCGAAATCAATTTCGCGTGGCAAGGCGGCGAGCCGACGTTGCTGGGCGTGGAATTTTTTCGCAAGGCCGTCGCGCTCCAGCAGAAATTTGCGGACGGGAAAATTATTTCCAACGCCATCCAGACGAACGGCACGTTGCTGGATGACGAGTGGTGCGAATTTCTGGCGGCGAATAAATTTCTCGTCGGCTTGTCTGTGGATGGCCCGGCGGAACTGCATGACAAATACCGTGTGGATAAGCGCCAGCAGCCGACTTTTGACACGGTGATGCGCGGGCTAGAATTTTTGAAAAAGCATCGCGTGGAGTTTAACACGCTCACCGTCGTCAACCGCTCGAATTCGCAGTCGCCGCTGGCGGTTTATCGCTTTCTCAAAAGCATCGGCAGCGAATTTTTACAATTCATACCGCTCGTCGAACGCGCAGCACCGGCGGAAATGAAAGCGGCGGGCTACGATTTTGCGTTGCCGCCTGTGTTGCGGAACGCCGACCACCGTGTCGGCTCGTTGGTGGATCGAAGCGATGTTCGAGCCGAGGCGGTGCTCGGCGCTCCGTCCGTCACGCCGTGGAGCGTCGAGGCAGAAGCCTACGGAAATTTTCTTTGCGTGATTTTTGACGAGTGGGTGCGGCACGATGTGGGAAAAACTTTCGTGCAACTGTTCGACACCGCACTCGGTAACTGGATGGGTCTCGGCTCGTCGCTGTGCGTGTTCGCGGAGAAGTGCGGCGCAGCACTGGCCATTGAGCACAACGGCGATTTGTATTCGTGCGACCACTACGTTTATCCACAGCACAAGCTGGGCAATGTGATGAATCAAAGTTTGGGCGCGATGCTAAATTCGCCCGCGCAAATAAAATTCGGCAATGACAAATTCGACACGCTCCCGAAATTTTGCCACGACTGCGAGGTGCGTTTCGCGTGCAACGGCGAGTGCCCGAAACACCGCTTCATCCAAACGCCCGACGGCGAGGCGGGATTAAATTACCTCTGCCCGGCCTACAAAAAATTCTTCAACCACATTGACCCGCACATGAAGACGATGGCGCGGTTGCTGCAAAATGATCGCGCCCCGGCGGAAATCATGGGGATGCTGGCGGGAAAATAATTCAGTTCGCAGACGAAAACATTTTTGCTGGCTTCGCGAAAATTTCCATTGGCACGCCGAGGTCATGCTTCAACATCACGTCGCGATCCCACGGATTTTTTGTTCGCGAGATTTCCAGTTTTTGCCGCAGCGAAAGCCGCAGCCAATACCACGGCGAGTTGAGCGCGGTGTTGATGAGCGGAAAATCTGTGCCATAAACCAGTCGGCCGGCGAA
>JBEEMY010000017.1:0-11931 GCA_041192415.1 Verrucomicrobiota bacterium
CCGAGTTTGGCATCCGCACTGTCGCGTTCGACAAGGACAAAGGCTTTTTGCTGAATGGCCAGCCTTACGAACTCAAAGGCACTTGCAACCATCAAGACATGGCGGGTGTCGGCGCAGCGTTGCCGGATGCGCTCCAGTATTTCCGCATCGCAAAATTAAAAGAGTTCGGCGACAACGCGCTCCGCACCTCGCACAATCCGCCCACGACAGAATTACTCGAAGCGTGTGACCGCCTCGGCATGATTGTGATGGACGAAAGCCGTCTGCTCGGCAGCGACGAGGAAAATCTCCGCAAGTGGAAAGACCAGATTCTCCGCGACCGCAATCACGCATGCGTTGGCCTCTGGAGCGTGGCGAATGAGGAATTCTCCGTGCAGGCTACGCCGCAGGGCGGCAACGTCGCGCGCTCGATGCAGAATTTCGTGAAGGCGCTCGACCCGACGCGCCCGGTGACTTACGCCGCGCCGCAGGGCGACACGTTCGAAGGCATCAACGGCGTCATTGACGTGCGCGGCTGGAATTATCAGGTCGGCAAACGGGCTGACCAATACGGCAAGAACATTGACAGTTATCACGCCAAGCATCCCGACCAGCCGAATGTCGGCACCGAGCAAGGCAGCACCGTGAGCACGCGCGGTATTTATGAGAACGACAAAACGCGCGGCTACGTCAGCGCCTACGACGTGAACGCGCCAAGCTGGGCGAACACCGCCGAGGAATGGATGACGGTCTTTGGCGCGCGCCCGTGGTTGAGCGGCGGCTTCGTGTGGACGGGTTTTGATTATCGCGGTGAGCCGACACCTTACGCGTGGCCGTGCATCAATTCGCACTTCGGCATCCTGGACGTGTGCGGTTTCCGCAAAGACCTGGCGTGGTATTACGAGGCATGGTGGACGACGAACACGGTGCTGCACCTGTTGCCGCACTGGAACTGGGCCGGCAAGGAAGGTCAGGAAATTCGCGTGGACGCGTTCAGCAATTGCAAGTCGGTCGAGCTGTTCCTGAACGGCGCGTCGCTCGGCAAACAGAATATGCAACCGTATTCGCATCTGACGTGGCCGGTGAAATACGCGCCGGGAACGTTGAGCGCGAAAGGTTTTGATGCCGCTGGCAAAGTCATCGCCGAAACGAAAGTCGAGACGACCGGTGACGCGGTGGCCGTGAAGCTCACGCAGGATTTGACCGGGTTGCGCCAGAACGTGAATGCCAACGGCGAAGACCTTGCCATCTACACCGTATCCGCCGTGGACGCCCAAGGTCGTGCCGTGCCCGTGGCGCAGAATAAAATTAATTTCAGCCTCGCGGGCGCAGGGAAAATTCTGGGCGTGGGCAACGGCGATCCGAGTTCACACGAGCCGGACACGTTCATTCCAAACTCGCCAATGCGCAGCATCGCCGCGAATAACTGGCGCTGGAAACTCGCTGCGTTGCCCGCCAAGCGCGGCGCGCTCGCGCCCGAATACGCGAACGACTTTGACGACTCAACGTGGAATACCATCAAGCCCAAGACCGATGGCGACACGGGCGAAATGCCGTTGAAGGATGGCGAGACGGCGATTTACCGCGCACACGTCACGCTGTCCGAGGACGATTTGAAAAACCCGAACGTCCAGATTCGCTTCACCGGCTGCGACGATCAGGGCTGGTATTTCGTCAACAACCAGCGCGTGGGCGAGTCGCTCGACTGGCAGGCGCAGCCGTTATTTGAAATCAAAAAACAGTTGCACGCGGGCGACAATGTCATCGCCGTGGGCGTGAAGAACGCCGCCGGCGAAGGCGGCTTGAACCCGGATGTGAACGTGGAAATCGTCGGCGCGGCAGTCGAATCGCCGTGGTCGCGCAGCCTGTTCAACGGCCTCGCGCAAATCATCGTGCAGTCCACGCGCAGCGCCGGTGAAATCAAACTCACCGCGAGCGCGGATGGTTTGAAACCAGTCACGACCGCCGTCACGACACAGGCGAGCGCCGGTCGTCCGAGCGTGCCGTGAATGGTCGCGCCCCATCCTTGACCGCCGTCGGGTTGGGGATTTTCCTGCTCGCGCAAACCGCGCAAGCGCACACGCCGTTTGATGCGAGCAGCCGCGCCATCATCCACGCGGATGCCGCCGAGGTAAGCGTCACCGTCGGCACCGCGCTGGCGGAAAAATTTCTGCGCGCGGCGCAACTCACGCCCGGCCAGTTGCCCAACGGCCATCCGCTCGCGCTCAATCCGGAAGTGGTCACGAATTTTTTCGCGGCCAGTGCGGATGGAAACATTCTTCATCCGCGCGTCGGCGAAGTCATCACGGACGGCGTGGAATATGAATTTCATTTCGACTACGCGCTCGCGCCCGCAAAAACGTTGCGCTTGGAATCCAAGTTTCTCCCGGCGCTGAACGGTTCCCGCACCGCGTCGCTCGTGCTGACGGATGAAAATGGCAACATCCTCGGCAGCGCCATCCTCGCGCCGGGCAAAGAAGTCGCCGAGTTTTCCCTGCCTGCCCTTTCCCCTCCCTCTCCCCCATCGGGGGAGAGGGCCGGAGTGAGGGGGACGGCAACGAATCTACCGCCCGAGAAAAATTCCGTTGCCGCTACCGCCACAAATCCAACCCCATCCTTCACAGAATTTGTAAAACTTGGTGTCGGCCACATCTTGAACGTCGAGGCGTTCGATCATCTGCTGTTTCTCCTCGCGCTGCTGCTCGGCTGCCGCCGGTTAAAGCCAATGTTGCTGGTCATCACCGGCTTCACCGTGGCGCACTCGGTCACACTCACGCTGGCGGCGTTGAATCTAGCGAACCTTTCGCCGCGCCTCGTGGAACCAGCGATTGCGGCTTCAATTATTTTTGTGGCGGCGGAAAATTTTTGGCGCACGGACAAAGCCTGGCATCGCTACGCGTTGACGTGCGGCTTCGGTTTGATTCACGGTTTTGGTTTTGCCAGCGCGCTGCGCGAAAGCGGCCTCGGCGGAACGGGAACGGAAATCGCCACTCCCCTGCTCGGTTTCAATGTTGGCGTGGAAATCGGCCAGCTCATCGTCGCGGCCATCGTGCTGCCGCTGCTGCTCGCCTTGAACCGCTGGCCGTGGTTTGCTCGGCATGGCGCGCGCGTGATTTCTGCGCTGGTGATTGTGGTCGCAACCTTCTGGCTTTGGGAACGGATTCAGCAGCAGTAATTTTTTAGGAACGTGAACCGATGAAAATTTTTGAACTCAACCACGTTGCCATTCACGTCGCGGACTTGGCGCGGAGCATTGCGTTTTATCGCGACGAGCTGCGGCTGGAAACGCTGCCGCGTCCGGCGTTCGATTTTCCCGGCGCGTGGTTCCGGCTCGGCAGCACGCAGGAATTGCATCTGATCGGGCGGCGCATGGAGCAAGCCCCGCCGGTGAACCGCAACAATCATTTTGCCCTGCGCGTGGCTGACCTCGCCGCGTGGGAAAAACATCTGGCGGAAGTCCGCTCCAATTTTCAGCCGCGCAAACAAAGGCCGGACGGCGCGTGGCAGATTTTTGTGCGCGACCCGGACGGGCATTTCATCGAGCTGTTTACTTCGCCGGACGTTTGCTCCAGTAATTCGCCAGCACCGAGCCGCTGATGTTCATCCACGGGATGAAGCACGCCGCCGCGAGGCCGACGGTTGCCAGCTTGCCCATCGCCAATGCCAGGCCGCTCGCCATGCCGCCGTTTTGCAACCCCACCTCGAACGCCACGCTGCGCGCGGAATTTTTGTCCAGCCCCGCCGCGCGGCTCAACCAGTAACCGAGGAAAAATCCCGCCGTGTTGTGCAGCGCGCACGCGAGCAATAGCAGCCAGCCAACCTTTCGCAAATTTTCGTTCCCCGCCGCAATCGTCATCGCCGTGACGTAAAGAATTCCCACGATGGACAGCGTGGGCATCAGCTTGTCCAGCCGCGCGAGGCGTTTTGATAATGCGTGATACACCACACCAATCACAAACGCGCTCAACAAAAATCCTGCGAGTGAAATTCCTGTCAACGCATCCACGCCAAAATTATTTTGCAGCACTGCCCAACCGCCGCAGGCAAGAAACCCCAGCCAGCCCACCGCGACTGCCGTCACGCCGAAGATAACCTTCCGGCCAAAACCTGCTGACTCCTTCTCCTCCATCGGGAGAGAAGGCCGGGATGAGGGGGCATCGCCAGATTTATTCTCCCTCTCCGCTCCCGCAGCGGGAGGGGAGAGGGCCGGGGTGAGGTGAGGGCCTGTTTTATTTTCCGCAGTCTTCAAATAATCATGGATCAACGCCGCCGCAATCGGCACCAGCACAATTTTCACGATGTCCACCATCATCTTGAAAAAACTCACCTCAACCATCGTCCCCGCCAGCAGCTTCATCCACAGCGGCGTCATGATTGGCGCAATCAACGTCGTCACCGCCGTGACCGTGACCGAGAGTGCGAGATTGGATTTCGCCATGTAAGCCATGACGTTCGATGCCAATCCACTGGAACACGAGCCGATCAAAATAATTCCCGCCGCAATTTCCGGCTCGAAATGAAAAATTTTAGTCAACGCCAGCCCCACCAGCGGCATCACCGTGAAGTGACAGAGGATGCCGATGAAAACTCCGCGCGGCGATTTCGCCACGCCCGCAAAATCGCGCAGCGTCATGTGCACGCCCATGCCGAACATCACGAGTTGAATCGCGATGAGCATCACCCATTTGTTCTTCATGTCGAACCCGCCGACGTGCAAAAAGTTTTGCGGATAAATCATCGCCGCCGCGACCACCGCGATGATCCACGCCGTGAACTGGTAGCCGCGAAAGTTTTTGGAGAAGCGCAGACTGATGGCGAAGGCAACAGCCAGAACGACGACGACGGGTTGCCAGATTGGAGTCATTTTCTAATTCGTGAAAGTTCGTGTCTCACAAAACCGTGGCCAGATAATCCACCGCGACGCCCGGACTCGCCAGAATCGGCACGCGCTTGTCTTCCGGTTTCAACGTATCCACCACCCGCGCCATCGAAGCCTGCGCCAGCACAATCACATCTACCGACTGCGACAATTCCTTCAACGCCGTCGCGACCTTCGCATCGTGCGTCGTGCCATCACCCGCCATCAACGCCTCAAACGCGCCGTCCACCAGTTTGGATGTGAGTTCAATTTTCTTCCCGGCAATCAAGGCGCGACGTTGAATCAGATCCGCCGTCGGCTCCAGCGTCGTGGACAGCGTGGCGATGACGCCGATGCGTTTGCCCGTGGCCACGGCCTGATCCGCCATCGGCTGATCCACGCGCAACACCGGCACGCCCATCAATTTCGCGCCCGCCTCCACCGCCGGGCCGATGGATGAGCAAGTCACCATGATGTAATCCGCGCCCGCCAGTTCGGCGGATTCGAGATAATTCGCCACGCGCCGCGCAATCGTCGCCGTGAGCGCGCCCGCCTCTCGGATGCCGCGCACGAGTGAGTCATCCGCGATGTTGAACACATCCACATTGGGCAACTTTTCTTTGCACAACGCCGCGAACACCGGCACGAGCGTCGCCGACGTGTGAACCAATCCGAGTTTCTTGCGTTTCATAATTTTTTTAACAGGGGCATTTTTAACAGGAGCAAACGGAGGAAACGGAGTTCGGAAAAGCAGTTCTCCGTTTCCTCCGTTTGCTCCTGTTCAAGTCTTTCCGTTCTTCACGGTTTCAAAATAATTTTCCGCGCCGACTTGCCCGCCCTTGAAAACAATTTCACAATTGTCTACCGGTGAACCCGGCGCAAACGCGCGGCACAGCGGCGCACCCGGCGTCAGCGGCGCAATCATCTCCAAAGCCTCAATCGCCAATGCCCGCGCGGCAAAACTCGATGTGTCGCCACCGGCGATGCAAACGCGGCAGACTTTGGATTGCGCCAGCGCGCCCCGCAAAACTTTTCCCAGCGCCGTGCCGAGAATTTTTGCGGTGTCACTTTTTAATTTCGCCGCAATTTTTTCCCCCGCACCCGTGCGCGTGCTGTGGACAATGACGCTGCGTCCGGCGTTTAACCAAGCAGCGGCAACGTTCGCCGCGCGTTTGATTTCGTTCGCCGATTTTTTCCCGCCCGCCAACGCGGCGGCATCCAACGCCACTTCCGCAAAACCATGTTTCAACGCCCACGCAATCTGCCCGCTCGTCACCGGTGAGCAACTGCCGGAGCCGATGAGAATTTGATTCGTAGCAGCCGACGTGAGGAGGCTCAAATCAAATGCCGACTGCCGATTGCCGATTGCCGATTTAGTCAGAGCCTCCTCACGTCGGCTGCTACGATCATTAAAGTGCGCCGCGAGCGCGGTTTCAATTCCTGACGAACCCACGGAAAACAAAGGACGTTTCGCGTTCGCAAAACCGTCCAACAATCCACCGATGTGCGCGAGGTGTTCGGCGGTGAGCGCGTCGAACAAAATCACGTCCGGTTTTTCTGCAAGAAGTTTTTCCAGCGCGTCGCGGGATTTTTTTTCCGGCAACGCGAGTTGCAAAATGTCGAACAGCGCGATTTTCTTTTCCGTCTGCCGCGCGAGATGTTTCCGCAAATCGGCTTCCGTCATCGGCGTGACGGGATGCTTGCTGATGGACGGATGCTGATCGAGCCGGTGAATCGCGCCGCTGCTGCCGATGCCATAACGCGCAAAATGATTTCCAAAAATTGTGTAGCGACCGAGCGCCGGCGCGGCGACAAGCAGCGGAATAAATTGCGCCGGGAAAATTTTCGCCGCCAAATCCATCACGCGCCCAATGCTGCCGATGGTGGGCGAGGAATCAAACGTGGAGCAAACTTTGTAGTGAACGTGATGCGCGCCGAGTTTCTTCAGTGCGAGCAATGTGGGCTTGAGTTCGCGTTCCAGCGCGTCCGGCGCGAGCGAGCGTGTTTTGCCCGCAACGCCGATGGCTTGCAGGCCGGGAAATTTTTTCAACTGCGCCGGCGTGGGCGGCGTGATGAAAAGCGCGGTGCGGATGCCCGCCAGCGTGAGTTGCTCCAGCGCATCCGTCGAGCCGGTGAAATCATCGCCGTAAAATGTGAGAAGCAATTTGCTCATCAGCGCTTCGCACCAAATTTTTCCACGGACTTTTTGAGTTCGGGATATTTCGCAGCCGCCTGCTCCAACGTCAGGCCTTCCACCGCCGCCTCCCACCATTTCTGCAACGAGCGAACGCCCATCGCCGGGCCGTTGGGATGCGCCATGATGCCGCCGCCGGCCATGTAAAGCAGGTCAACGGTCTGCGTGCGACGAAATGTTTCGCACGCTTGCCCGCCCCACTGGCCGGAAGAAACGACGGGCAAGACGGACATGCCGCCGAGCAACGGTTTGGCGCAGGCTTCCATGGAGCGCACAACCGAATCATCACTCTCCCAGAACTTATTTGCGATGCCGTTGACGTGGAGTTGATCCACCCCTGCGAGCCGCCAGAGTTTTTGATACGCAGGAAATTCGATGCCGAGCAGCGGATGCCGGTTCAACATACCCCAGCCGTTGCGGTGTCCGTGAATCGCGAGCACGCCGAGGTCGCAAATCTTTTTCGCGCCGCTCAAACCGACACTGTTCAAAGAAATCATCCCGCTCGTTCCGCCGGATGAAACAATTTTATCGTAGTGCCGTTGCATCGCATCCATTTCGTCGCTGATGTTGAAGGCATACATGACTTTCTTGCCGGTGCGGTCGGCGTGGGCGTTGATGACGCGCATGATGGCGTCCACGCGTTCGTCGAACGGGGAGTGCGGCGGATTCGCCATGAGTTCGTCGTCCTTGATGAAATCGATTCCCGCATCAGCGAGCGTCTTCACGAGTTTCGCTGTCTGCTGTGACGTCATACCGATGCTCGGCTTGATGATCGTGCCGATGAGCGGACGACCTTCGACGCGCGTCAGTTTCCGACAACCAGCCACGCCGAATTTCGGTCCGCGAAAATGCTGTGCGAAGGACGGCGGCAATTCCACGTCCATCAACTTTAGCCCAGTGAACGCAGTGATTTCGTAAAGATTTCCCTGAATCGTCGAGACCAGCGTGGGTAAATTGTAACCCATGTTCTCCAGTGACCACGACACGACCACCTCGGCGCGCTGAAATTTGCCACTAGCATGGCAGCCACCGGGAATGCTGGGTTGACTGACCACCTCAAGCAAAGTGATTTTTTCCACGCGCGCTGCGAAGCGTTGCTTGAGTTCTTCCGTTTCGCCCGGCACCGCAACGAACGTGCCGGAAGATTGTTCGCCCGCGAGCGTGGCGGCGGCTTTCGCCACATCAAGCGGCGTTTCAATCAGGTAAGTTGCGTAAATTCTTTCCATGCGGCGATGGCGCAGTGTGTCGTTTTCCGGTCGCGAATCCAAGCCCGCGCTGGGTTGAAAAACTGCCGAAAGACTTTTGAATTTCGCCAGCGCGGTTCGCGCGATTGCCCTTCGCACCAGAAACGCGTAAAACTTGTGCAGCCATGCGAATTGAACAGCAGCAAACAAAGGAAACAAAGCTGGGGAATTTATTTCTCCGTTCCCTTTGTTTCCTTCTGTTCATTTTTCCTGCCGTCGCCTCTACCGCGCCGGATTGGGAGAACGAGCAAGTGCTGCACCTCAACACCGAGCCGCTGCGTGCCACGTTTGTTCCGTTCGCGACGGTGGAACAGGCGTTGCAAAATGATTTCACCCATTCGCCATTTTATTTTTCGCTAGCTGGCGAATGGAATTTTAATTGGGTTTCAAAACCAGAGCTGCGCCCGACAAATTTTTTTGAAACAAACTTTGACGATGCGGCGTGGACAAACATCTCCGTGCCGTCGAACTGGGAGATGCAAGGCTTTGGCGTGCCGATTTATCTCGGCTCCGGCCACACGTTCAAGATTGACCCGCCGCGCGTGATGGGCGAGCCGCCAACCAACTGGACGGCGTTCGCGCAGCGCAATCCCGTCGGCTCGTATCGCAAAACATTTTTGCTGCCGGAAAAGTGGGATGGTCGCCGCGTGTTCATCCATTTCGACGGCGTGGACAGCGCGTTTTATATTTGGTGCAACGGCGCGAAAGTCGGTTTCAGCAAGGACAGTCGCACGCCGGCGGAATTTGACCTCACCGATTTCGTCAAGCCAGGCTTGAACCGAATTGCGGTTGAAGTTTATCGCTGGAGCGATGGCAGCTATCTGGAAGACCAGGATATGTGGCGCATGAGCGGGATTTTTCGGCCCGTCTATCTTTACTCAACCGCCGCCGCGCGCATCCGCGATTTCACGGTGCGAACGGATTTGGATTCAGACTATCGCGACGCGACACTGCAAATCAAACCGGAGCTTTGGGCAAAAAATCTTTCACTCTCGAACTGGACGGTGCGGGCGCAGCTTTTTGAACCTGATTTTCGTAGCAGCCGACGTGAGGAGGCTCCATCTGAAAAATCGGCAATCGGCAATCGGCAATCGGCAATTAATTGGAGCCTCCTCACGTCGGCTGCTACGAATCTTGTTCACGACGCGGCGGAAATTCTGAATCCAGACTTCAGCGCAAAAATTCTGGACGACCGGATGCCGCAGCGCGGCGAGCCGAAATTCGCATGGCTGGAAGCGAAAATAAAAAATCCGGCAAAGTGGACGGCGGAGACGCCGAACCTTTACACGCTCGTCCTCACGTTGAATGATGAAAACGGAAATTTAGTTGAAGCCGACAGTTGCCAAATTGGTTTCCGAAAAACTGAAATTCGCGACGGACAATTTTTAATCAACGGCCAGCCGATTCGGTTGCGCGGCGTGAACCGCCATGAGATTGATCCCGACACCGGCCACGCGCTTTCGACCGAGCGCATGGTGCAGGACATCACGTTGATGAAGCTGGCGAACATCAATGCCGTCCGCACCTGCCATTATCCCGACGACCCGCGCTGGTATGAACTGTGCGACCGCTACGGCATCTACGTTCTCGACGAGGCGAACATCTGCACGCACGGCACGCGCGGTTCGCTGGCGAACGACCCGCGCTGGACCGGCGCGTTTCTCGACCGTGCGCAACGCTTGGCCGAGCGGGATAAAAATCATCCGAGCGTCATCATCTGGTCCATGGGCAATGAATCCGGTTACGGCCCGAACTTCGCGGCGGTTTCCGGCTGGCTGCACGCGTTTGACGCGACGCGCCCGGTGCATTACGAGGGCGCGCAGACGGAAACCGATGCGCCGAAAACCGTTGATGTCATTGGCCGGTTTTATCCGCGTCTGACGACGGAAACTTATGCGAGGCCGGACGACCCGTGGAATCTGCGCTGGAACAGACTTTTGGAAATGGCGCGGCGCACGAATGACAATCGCCCTGTCCTCGCCACGGAATACGCCCACGCGATGGGCAACGCCGTCGGCAACTTGCAGGAATATTGGAACGAGATTTATTCCAATCCACGGATGCTCGGTGGTTTCATCTGGGAATGGTGCGATCAAGGTTTGCATCAGCGCACGGCGGATGGAAAAGTTTTCACCGCATTCGGCGGTGACTTTGGCGACGTGCCAAACCACGGCGGCTTCAGCATCAAGGGTTTGGTCAGCGCGGAACGTGAAGTTTTTCCAAAGTATTGGGAGGTCAAAAAAGTTTATCAACCGGTAGCGATTGAAGCGGTAAATTTGAAGCCGGGGAAAGTCGCGATTAAAGTTGCGAATCGAAATTCATTTTTGAACTTGAATGAATACGAAGCGCGCTGGGCGGTTGTGGACAGCGATGGCGAAACAATTCAATCCGGCATTTTGAATCCGATAGATTGCGCGCCGGGAAAATCATGCGCTGTAAAAGTTCCCGGCGTGTCGCGCGGAGACTGGCTGCGCGTGAGTTTTCACACCAAGACCGATTCGCTTTGGGCGAAGGCTGGTTATGAAATCGCTTGGCAGCAATTCAACTTTGTTTCGGAGGGACGAGTTCCACGAGCCCCCATTTCGACCAGAGACTCGTGGAACTCGTCCCTCCGATTGATTGAGTCTGGCGATGCGATGGAAATTGCGGGAACGAATTTTTCCATCATGTTCAGTCGCGCGGCAGGAACTTTGACGTCGCTGAAATTTGGTGGACGCGAAATGCTGGCCACAAACGAACTTGCCGGGCCGATTGCCCAACTGTTCCGCGCGCCGACGGACAATGACAAGGGCTTTGGCAAATGGTTCGCGCGCGACTGGCGCGAGGCGGGGCTGACGAATCTGGTTCGCCGCGTGGATTCGTTTGACGTGGTGCAGACAAAACTTGGTGACGTGAAAATTTCCACGACGGCGACAGACAGCGCGGCGGCTGGCGGATACAAATTAACAACCGTCTGGACGATTCGCGGAGACGGTTCGGTGGAGATGGAGAATAGCTTTGAACCGTTTGGCGAATTACCGCTGATGCCGCGCGTGGGATTGGTTCTGCAACTCGCGAAGAATTTTGAAAACGTCCGCTGGCTGGGGCGCGGGCCGTGGGAAAATTATTCCGACCGAAAGGGAAGCGCGGACATGGGCGTCTGGCGCAGCACGGCGACGGAGCAATATGTTCCTTACGTCCGCCCGCAGGAAACCGGCAACAAGGAGGACGTGCGCTGGGTGGAATTAACAGACGCAGGCGGCAACGGGCTGAAAATTTCCGCCGTGGAAAATCCGTTCGCATTTTCCGCACTGCACTTCACGGCGCAGGACTTGGCGTCCGTGCGGCATAACTACGAATTGTATCCGCGACCGGAAATCATTTTGTCATTGGATGCGAAGATGAGCGGGCTGGGCAACAGCAGTTGCGGGCCGGGTGTTTTGGAAAAGTTCTCAGTGCCGCCGACGAATTATTCCCTGCACCTGAAATTTTCGCCCGTGGGAAAAGGTTTTGGAAACTAGGTTGCGTCTGGTTGCAGGGGAAAAACGCCAGAGGGCTGGCGCAGTCCAAGACGCTGGCGCGTGAAATATACACCGTGAAAAATTATCCAAACATTGAAGCCCCCATATCCGGATTAGATTTGCGGTATAAAATTTGCTTGTGATATTTTTCGCAAA
>JBEEMY010000018.1:0-11712 GCA_041192415.1 Verrucomicrobiota bacterium
GACCGTTCATGGCGAAAAAATTGTGCTGCGCGTTTTGGACAAATCTAATTTGTCCGCCAGCCTCGACAAACTTGGGCTCGACGAAGGCACGTTCAAGCAATTCAAAGGCGCGATTGATGCCCCGCATGGATTGATTCTCGTCACTGGCCCGACCGGTTCCGGCAAAACCACCACGCTCTATTCCGCGCTCAACGAACTCAATAGCCCGATGTGGAATATCGTCACCGTGGAAGACCCGGTGGAATTCCAGATTCCTGGCATCAATCAGGTGCCGACGAAAAAAGACATTGGCCTCTCCTTCGCCAACGCGTTGCGCTCCATTCTCCGCCAGGATCCGGACATCATCATGATCGGGGAAATTCGCGACACCGAGACGGCGGAAATCGCCATCGAAGCCGCGCTCACCGGCCATCAAGTGCTCTCCACGATGCACTGTAACGACGCCCCCGGCGCCATCGCGCGCCTCGACGACATGGGCATCGCGCCGTTTTTGATTTCGTCCTCCGTGATTTTGTCCTGCGCGCAACGCCTCATGCGCCGCATCTGCTCGCATTGCAAAGAGCCGGTGACGTATCCCGTGAAGATGTATGAAGACCTCGGCATTGACCCCGTGACCTTTGACGGCGTGCAATTATTTCGTGGTCGCGGCTGCGACCGTTGCAAGATGTCCGGCTATGCCGGACGTATGGCCATCATCGAGGCGATGACCGTTTCCGACCAGATTCGCAAACTCATCATCGCCCGCGCCAGCACCCGCGAAATGGCCAAGCTCGCCGTCAATCAAGGAATGAGAACGCTCCGCATGGTGGCGCTCGACCGGGCGCGCGACGGCATCTCTACGTTAGAACAAGTCCTCGTCACCACCTCGGCCTACTAAAACTTGCGCTGCTGAAAAGTTCCCAGTTCCGGCGTGGCATTGGCCGAATTTTTATTATCCCTCGCCCACGGCGGCGCTTGCACCAGCGGCTTGGGTTTTTGTTTAGGCGCATTGCCCGATGGCGGAGTAAAACCGGTGACAGTAGGCAAAGGCGTGATGCCCATTGGCCGACTCGCCGACTCGCGAACCGGTTGGTAAGAGCTTCCCGCCGGATTGTAACCCAGCAACGCCTGCGGTTTTTGATCCGCCACGCGTGCGGCTGACGGTTGGAAACCAGAAGCCGTGGTTGGCAATTCCGTCCGCTCCGCTTGTGGCGACTGCATCATCGCCCGGAAACGTTCCATCCCTGCCTGCTGCTCCTTGTCCGCCTTCGGTGTCGGAGCCGGCAGGTTGAAGGCATTCACCCACGGCGATTCCGCCCAACGCTTTTGCTGCTCGGCCTCCAGCGGCGAAAGTTTTGCAGTGCTGCGGCCCTGACCCAGTTCAGCGGCGGCTTCCCGATCCTTTTTCTTTTTATCTGACCACGGAGCCAGCGAAGCGTCTTCATCCGCGCCAAAATAGCGTGCCCGCGACATTCCATTCGTAGCCGAGGCGTTGCGCTGCTGATCTTGCCGCTTCATGTAACGCTCATCGGCAGAAAGGTTCCCGTCAGGATCCGGCAGTCCCATGATCTTGGCCGCCGTCGGCACGTTCAAGATTTCCTCCGGCGTCATCAACGTCCAGTTCCGTTGGTTATCCAAATTCTTTTGCATCTGCCGGAATTCCTCCGCCGACAACGGCTTCGATTTTTGCGCGCCCGGCAGGACATCAAAATCCGCCTTGGGCTTGCCGCTGAAGATAGACGACGGCGCATTCTGTCCGCCCGGCGCCTTGTGCGGCTGCTGTTCCATGAAGGAATTCGCTTTTTCCGTCACGCCGTCCGTTGGCCGGGAAAAAATGATCGACTCCTGTGCCGCCAATGGACACCCCGCCGCCAGCGACAATGCGCCGCTGGCAATCAGGCTCAAATTGGTAAGACGACGTTTCATTCAGGATTGCACGCTAGTGGATTCGACCGCGTCCGTCAAAAAACAACTCAAATTAAAATTAGTTGATAGCACGGAGCGCGCTGGGGTTTGCCATCAACTATCAACTAACTCACTGCTTCTCGTATTCGCCCTTGCTGATTTTTTTCAGCACCGTAAAGCCCGCCTTCTTCGCGTCCGAGATCGAAAGCGGCTTTAATTTGTGCGGCGTGCTGAAACCCGAGATGATTTTCCGCACCGGCTTCTTGCAGGCCGGACATTTCTCCAGCGGCGGCGCGGACAACGGACGATGTAGCGTGAACGTCCCGCCACACGCCTTGCATCCGCCCGCATCGCAAACTTCATATTCGTAAATCGGCATAAGAATTCCGGTGTATTACTTACGCGGCAAATTCATTTCCCGCCACTCTTTTAATTTCCCCGCCACCACCGCCAGTTGCGTCGCGCTAAAACGGTTCTCCGCCCGCGCCGCCGCCAAAACTTTCCCCGCGCTGGAAACATTGCCGCAGTAAACCGCCTGCACCTCCGCCAGTTTCAGCCGCAAATCAAAGTCGTCCGGGGAAACTTCGATTTGCCGTTCCAGCAGTTCAACCGCCGAGCCGAATGATTTTTGCGCTAGCAATTCCGCCAGCGACACCGCCTTGGGTGCGGCGGCGCTGCCCGCCTTCACCGGCTTCAGCCTGCTCCATTCATCAATCGAGCGCCGCGCGAATTCGATATGCGCCGCCGAAACGCCTCGTTGTTTTTCCAGTGCCCGCAAAATCTCATGCGCCTTTCCCGGCTGCCGCCGGTCTTCCGCGTAAAGCCGCATGAGCGCCAGCGCCGCCCCCTCATCCGCCGGATTTTTTTGCAGCAATGTTTGCAGCAACGTCTCTGCCTCGGAAAATTTCCCCTCCGTTCGCAGCCGCGCCGCCTCGTTCAGTGGACGTTCCAACGTCGCGCCGGTTTGCTTCACGCCCAAAAATTCCAGCGCCGTCGCCAGCGTCGCCGCGTCCACCTCGCCCGACTTCTGCAACTGCTCGCACAACCGGATCGCCTCGTCGCGCTGGCCGTGATGGATGAGTTGCGCGATGGCATCCTGATGCCGCTGAAATTTTTTCAAGTCCAACGGACGGTCATCATGAAAGCCCGGATCAATAAAAGTTCGCGCCCGGCGGGACACCAGTTCCGCCAAGCAACTGGCCCAAATCACGCCGATGAATACCGCAAAGAACATCGCCAGCGCCGGCAGGCACACCATGGCTACCACTACGAACAGGGTGGCGACAATGCGAAAAAAACGCCTCCAGAAATCGCTGCGCCGCCCGTCGCCCTCGAGATTGGAGTCATAACCCGACAACCACCACGCCACGGCCAGCAAGGTCAGATAAGTGCAGATTTCAAGGGCGAACATCGCTTTGGTGTGATGCCGGCTAACTCCGGGGAAATTCAGGCGACGGAATCGTCATCGCTGCCGTGTCCCGCGCACGCGCAGCCCGCCAGCGCCACGCAATCGGCGCAAAGAATTTTTCCGGCGAATTCCAGCGCGTCAAAACTCCCGCAGCGTTCGCACGCGGCATCTTCAATCGAACTGGCTGGTTTGGCTTCCATAATTTTCTGAACGACGAAAACGAATTGCGGCTTCTGCAAAACCAACCAATGATTGTAGCAGCCGACGTGAGTCGGCTCTGATTTCAATTTCAGTTAGAGCGGACTCACGTCCGCTACTACAGTTTCAGGGAGTTTGGCGTTCGTGTATTTCGCGTGGTTCGCGGTTAATCCACCTTCCCAAAACTTTCCGCCATCGCGATCGCTTTCCGCATCGCCATGGATTTGTTGATCGTCTCCTGATACTCGCCTTCGGGCGTGGAATCATTCACCCAGCCGCCGCCAGCCTGGACGTAAGCCTTACCGTCCTTGATGAGCGCAGTGCGGATGGTGATGCAGGTATCGAGATTTCCGTTGAAAGAAAAATAACCGACGCAGCCCGCGTAAGTGCCGCGTGTGGTTTGTTCGAGTTCGGAAATGATCTGCATCGCACGAATCTTTGGCGCACCGCTCACCGTGCCAGCGGGAAACGTCGCGCGCATCAGATCGTAATTTGATTTCTCTTTGGAGAGTTTGCCTTCCACTTGCGAGACGATGTGCATGACGTGGCTGTAGCGCTCGACGAACATCAAATCCTTCACCGCCACGCTGCCGAAATCGCACACGCGCCCAATGTCGTTGCGCGCGAGATCCACGAGCATGACGTGTTCGGCGCGTTCCTTCGGGTCGGCGAGCAATTCTTTTTCCAGCGCCGCATCTTCCGCCTCATTCTTGCCGCGCCGCCGCGTGCCTGCGATGGGGCGGATTTCCACTTTGCCTTCCTCGCAGCGGACGTGCAATTCCGGTGACGCGCCGACGAGGGAGAAACCGTCCAGTTCCAGCAGGAAAAGATACGGCGAAGGATTCACGTTCCGCACCGCGCGATAAATGTCCAGCGGCGACGCCGTGACCGGCGCAGAAAATCGTTGTGAGCCGACGACCTGAATGATGTCGCCCGCGTGGATAAATTTCTTCGACGTCTCGACGTTCGTAAAAAACTTTTCCTTCGTCTGGTTGGATTCAAATTCGACGGCGGGAATTTCTTTGGTGACGTCAACCGCCGTGTGTTCGCTGGGCTGTTCGAGCAGTGCGACGAGCCGGTCAATTTCGGCGGTGGCATTTTCGTAGGCTTCGGCGGGGCTTTCCGCATCGTCGAGAATGGCGTTGACCAGAATCGTGATCGTCTGCTGCACACGGTCGAAAATCAAAAGTTGGTCGGCCACGAGAAAATACATCACGGGCGTTTTCAATTCGTCGTGTTGCGGACGCGGCACGGACGGCTCAACATCGTGGATGAATTCGTAGCCGATGAAACCAACCGCTCCACCGGTGAAGCGCGGCAAGCCCGGCACGGCCACCGCGCGAAATTTTTTCATCACGCGCTCGATGACTTCGAGGCCGTCCTTTACGTCGCGCCCGACCAGCGCGGTTTCCGTCACGCGACCGTTCTCAAACATCTGGACGTGCTGGCCGTCCTGCCGGATGACCGCGCGCGGATTGCAGCCCACGAACGAGTAACGCCCGATGTGTTCGCCGCCTTCGACGGATTCAAACAGAAAAGATTCGCCTTGCCCGCGAATTTTGCGATAGGCCGAGAGCGGCGTTTCCAGATCGGCGAGAATACGGCGCGTGACAGGAATGAGATTTCCCTGCGTCGCAAATTTCAAAAATTCATCCAGCGTCGGCGAATACATGAAGCCATTTTTAGCCGAAGCGCGGCGAAAACAAAAGCCGGAAGCCGTGCTAACTCCTGTTCACAGTCGCGGCGTGGCGGGCTTGTTCGGCGCGGCGAAGGGCAACGCACCCTGCACTTTTAATTTCCGCTTAAACACCTTGTCGCCGCAGGTGCAGAAGAGCGTGTCGAAATTTTCGCCGCCGAAGGTCAGGTTCGCCACGCGTCCGTTCGGCGTTGGCAAAATACATTCCACGCGACCGGCCTGATCACACACTTGCACGCCCATGCGCGTGGCGACGTAGAGGCGGCCATCGCGGTCGCAACGTATTCCGTCCGCGCCGCTGTCGTCGGCAGTGTCGGGAACGTGCAGCCGGAAGTAACGCTGCTTGTTGGCCAACGAACCGTCCGGCAAAATCTGGTAGCTGTAGACCCAGTGCGAGCGCAAGTCGTCCACATAGAGCAGCGATTGGTCGGGCGAGAGCGTGATGCCGTTCGGGTATTTCAAGCCGGTGTCCACGATGCGCTTCTCGCCGGTCGCCGAAACGAACCACACGTTGCCGGGCTTGTTGCCGCCGTCAATCGGCTCGGTGGCGTAGAGCGAACCGTCGCGTCGCACCACGAGGTCGTTGCCGTGGATGTCTTTGGCGAGCGTGGTGAATTGCTTCGTCGCCGGATCGCACACGACGATTTGGTTGCTGGCCGTGGCGATCAAATAAAGTTTTCCATCCGCGCCAAACGCCGCGCCGTTCGCTTTCTTCGAGTCGGATAAAAATTCTTCCGCCTTGCCAGTGGGCGTGATGCGGAATGTTTGGCTCGCGGGAATGTCGTTGAAGAAAACTTCGCCGCGCGCATTGACCGCCGGGCCTTCGGTGAATTTGTGGCCGCTGGAAACCAGTTGCCAGTCTTCGCCGGGAATCAGGAGATCGCGGAGAAATTGATTTTTGCTTTCGCCCGCCTTCACTGGCGCAGGCCAGTCGTGCCAGAGAAAGCGCATCGCGTCGGGGAAAATCGCCGTCGCCTGTTTGCCGTTGTGTCCGCCATCGCCCCAGACGTGCGCGTGTTCGTAATTGGCGAAGGTGAGCGCGCGTTCCATTTCCTGATTCGCCATCCACCAGTCGCCGCCGTAAATGTTGAGGTCGTTCGTGCCGTCCTGCTGAAAAACGCGGATGGCCTTCGGCTCAAATTTACGGAGGAGCGTCGGATACTCGTTGCCGCCGCGCAGGCCGACGAACGTGCCGATGGAACTGAACACGCGGCTGAACGCCTCCGGCCGTTCCCACGCCGCCGTGAACGCGCAAATTGCGCCGCTCGACTCGCCGCCGATGCAGCGGTCGTTGCCGTTGGTGGAAAGATGAATGGCGCGGCCATCAGCAGTCGTGAGTTTTTCAACGGCGGGAAATATTTCATTCAACACAAACCGCGCGTAATCCGCACCGAGACCGTCGTATTCAAAACTGCGGTTGAAACGGTCGAGCGCGTTCGTATCCGTCACCTTCATCACGCCCGGCTTGATGAACACGCCGATGAGCGCCGGGATTTCTTTTTTGGCGATGAGATTGTCGAACACGACTTGCCCGTTAAAACCGCCGCCGTCCTGCCCGACATAAACGCAAGCCGGCGTGGCGGCATCGTATTGGCGCGGGACATAGACCGAGACTTCGCGCGTAGTGCCGGGAAAATTTTTCGAGTGGTCAAAGGTGAATTTCAGCAACTCGCCCGTCGGCACACCGGCGTGTGGCTTGGAATCTTCGGTGAGCGGATAATCCGTCTCCGCGCGAACGGTGCTGATGAGCGAGAGACAAAGCAGTGCGGAGGCAAGGCAGCGGGTGGTCATGTCGCGATGCTAGACGAGGCGGCGTGGAACTGCATCCCAATTTTCGCGGCGGCAATTATTTTACCGGCGCGAGATCATTGCCCACAGCGCGCTCGAATTTTGCACGCGCCGTCGCGTAGTCGTGTTGCGCCTGCACCTGCGTGGTGCGCGATTGCGTGAGGGCGGTCTCGGCGTTCAGCACATCGAGCTGCGTGCTGGTGCCAGCCTCGGCGCGAGCCTTCGCTTCGCGCAATGCTTCGTCGGCGGATTCCTGGACTTTCGCCTGCGAGTCCAAGGTTTCACGCGCTTGCAGAAAATCGGAATACGCCGTGCGCACGCCGATTTCAATCTGCCGCTGCCGGTCGGTCAGTTCGGTCCGGGATTTTTCCAGTGCCGCCTTGGCTGACTTGACCTTGCCGTAGGTGGCCGCGCCGTCAAAAATATTCCAGTTCAACTGCGCCCCCGCATTCCAGCCGTGGATGTCGTGATCGAGCGCAATGGGCGGCGAGAACCGCGCATTGAACCAGTCGTAACCGGCGAACAACGAGAGCGTCGGCTGATAACCGGCCTTGGCATCCACCACGGAAAGTTTCTGCAAATCCACTGTGCGTCGCTGGGCTTCCAGTTCCGTGCGCTTTTGCAACGCGGACTGAATGGCGTCAGGCAAATTCACTTCGAGCGGCGCGAGGTCAAAGCCGTCGGTGAGGTTCAGCGGAATGTCTTCCCAGATTTCGCGCGGTAAATTGTAGCCCAGCAGATTTGCCAGAGTGTTTTTTGCGAGCCGGTTCGCATTGCGGGCTTGAATCAAAGCCGGACGTTCGTTCGCCACGGCGACTTCCGCACGCAGCACGTTGAACCGTGGAACCGTGCCCGCGTCCAGTCGGTGCTGCTGATCTTCGAGTTCCTTCTCCAAAAGTTTTACCGAAGCCTCGCGCACCACCACTTGCTGCGCCGCGAGGAGAACATCGTAGTAAGCCACGCGCACGGCGAGCAAGGTGTCCGCCACGGCCGTCTGATAAATCGCCACCGCCTGCTTTTTCGTCACGCCCGCCGCCCGGATGGCCGCGATGTTCCGCCCGCCGTCGTAAATGGTTTGCACGATTTGAATACCCGCGTTCCAATTGCGGACGGGTTGGCCAAAGGTGCCAAAGTTTTCCACCAGGCTCGACTGGTTCGCCTTGTATTGGCCGCTCGCGGTGAGATGGGGCAACGCCACCGCGCGCGTCTGGATGACGAGGCCGTGCGAGATTTCCAAATCGTTTTTTGCCTTGAGAATCGCGGCGTTTTGCGTGAGCGCCGTGTTTAACGCGTCCGCCAGCGAGAGCGGGCGCGTGAGCCAGTTCGTGTCCGCCGCGCGGCCGGCAGTGGCGGCCAAAAAAATCAAGACGGTGGGAAAAATAAATTTCAATTTCATGGGGCAATTTTTTTAACGCTTCTTGTTGGAGAAATTTTTCATCGCGGCGAGGGAAAACTTCGTGATGTGCGCGGCCAGATTTTCCAGCGCCGCCGCGTCTGGGGCCGGGCGACCGACCAGTCGGGCAACCACCGGGCCGCAATGATGATAGAACACACACTGGCTCACCACGCTGAAGGCACAGAGCCGCACGCGCTCGTCATTCAGCGGGCAGCCGAGAATGTCCGCGACGATTTGCCAGAGCTGGCTGGCCATCGGACGGATGAATTCCTCCACCAACGAATCCAGCGCGGCGGTCGGCTCGATCATCTCGCGCGACATGAGCTTGCCGTGGCAAGCCGTCGGGCTGTCGTCAAAAATCCGTTTCAGCAACGCATGCACAAACGCGCGCAGCTTCTGTTCCGGGGTCGCATTGGCCGTGACGCCCTGAAGCGGTGGATATTTTTCCAGCGCCCGCGCGTGTGCATGGCGCAGGACTTCCGTGTAAAGTTTCTCCTTGTCGCCAAAATGATAATTAATCGCTGCGATGTTCGCGCCCGCGCGGCGGCAGATTTCGCGCACGGTGGAATTCCGGAAACCGACCTCGGCAAAAACTTCGGCGGCGGCCTCCAACAATTGCTGGCGCGTCGCGTCCTGATTGGCGGCGGTTTTGATTTCTGATTTTTGGCTCACGTTTCAAACACAAGATTCAAACATTTGTTTGACACGTCAATAAAATTTTTGTTCCTTGCTGGTGGCAACTGCAATCGCCCATGAAAACCAGCCGAATTTTATTTTTTTCTCTCGCCGCTCTTGGCGCGTCTCTCCTCGCTGGCTGCTCCGGCAAAACCTCCGGCGCGGCGCAAGGCTACATCGAGGGCGAATACGTTTACATCGCCGCCCCGCTCGGCGGCGCGCTCACGAACCTCGCCGTCGCGCGCGGCGATTCGGTGAAGGCTGGGCAGTTGCTGTTTGAACTTGAGCGCGGTTCCGAGTCCGCAACGCTGGCGCAGGCGGAAAAAAATCTCGTTGCGGCCAAGACGACGCTTGGATTAGCGGAGGCCAATTTTCAGCGGCGCAAAGAACTCCGTGAAGGTCCGTCAGCCATCGTCTCCGCCGAGGAATTGGAACGCGCCCGCGCCGACCGTGACGCCTCCTCCGCCCAAGCTGCCAGCCAGCTCGCCGCGTTCGACAAGGCCAAGTGGGCCTACGACCAGAAGCAGCAGTTCGCACCGGCAGATGCGACGGTGCATGACACGTTGTATCGCGTGGGTGAATTCGTGGCCGCCGGAAATCCCATCATCGCTCTGCTGCCGCCCGCAAATCTAAAAGTCCGTTTCTTCGTGCCGCAGGAAAAACTGGCGCAGGTGAAAGTTGGCGGAACGGTTTCCGTCCAGTGCGATGGCGCGGCAAAACCGTTCAACGCCACGGTGAATTACATTGCCACCAAAGCTGAATACACGCCGCCGGTGATTTACAGCCGCGAGACGCGCGCGAACTTGGTCTTCATGATCGAGGCGAAGTTTTCACCGGCAGATGCGGCGGAACTGCGCCCCGGCCAGCCGGTGGATGTGAAACTTCCGTGAGCTATGAGCGCGAATGAATTCGCCATCGACGTTCGCGGCGTAACCAAGAAATTTGGCCACCGCACGGTCGTCAACGACATCGCGATGCAAGTCCGGCCCGGTGAAATCTACGGCTTCCTCGGCCCGAACGGCAGCGGCAAGACGACGTTTCTGCGGATGCTCTGCGGCCTGCTTACGCCTGACGGCGGCGAAGGGCAATGCCTCGGCTTGGATTTCCGCCGCGAGTCCGCCGAGATCAAAAAACGCGTCGGCTACATGACGCAAAAATTTTCTTTCTACGACGACCTGACCATTGAAGAGAACCTGGATTTCATCGCGCGACTCTACGAAATTCCGCAGCGCAAAGCCGCCGTGCAAAAAAGTCTGGAACGGCTGGGCATGGTCGAGCGGCGCAAACAGCTTGCGGGAATTTTGTCCGGCGGCTGGAAGCAGCGGCTCGCGCTGGCGGCGTGTTTGATCCACGAGCCGCAATTGCTGTTGCTCGATGAGCCGACGGCGGGCGTTGACCCAAAGGCGCGGCGTGATTTTTGGGAGGAGATTCACAAGTTGGCGGCGGGCGGACTGACGGTGATGATCACGACGCATTACATGGACGAGGCGTCGCGCTGCCATCGCCTCGCCTACATCGCCTACGGCAACCTGCTCGCCAAAGGCACGGTGGATGAAGTCGTGAAGGCCGGCGGCCTGACGACGTGGGAAGTTTCCGGCGACAATCTCGCCGCGCTCGCAGACAAACTCCGTGGACTGCCCGGCGTGGAACAGGTCGTTGCGTTTGGGATGACGTTGCACGTCAGCGGACGCGATGCGGAAAAATTACGGGCGAGTATTTCACCGTTCATGACCAACGGACATCGCTGGACGAAAATTGAATCAGGCTTGGAGGATGTGTTCATCAGCCTGATGGAAACAGCGAAGGATAATTTCTCGTGAGCTTCAACTTCCATCGTTTCTGGGCCATCGTCGTGAAGGAGTTCATCCAGATGCGGCGCGATCGGCTCACATTTGGTATGATGATCGGCGTGCCGATGATGCAACTCATCCTCTTCGGCTTCGCCATCAACTCGAACCCGAAGCATCTGCCCACGGCGGTTTATGCGGCGGACAATAGCCCGTTCTCGCGCACGCTCATCTGGGGTTTGCGCAACAGCAGCTACTTCGACATCACGCGCGAGGCGCACAGCACGGCGGAAATAAATACGTTGCTCGCCGAGAACGATGTGCAATTCGCGCTCACCATCCCGGTGGATTTTTCACGCGACTTGTTGCGCGGTGAAAAGCCCAGCCTGCTGCTCGAAGCCGACGCGACGGATCCGGGCGCGGTCGGCTTTGCGACGGCGGCGGTGAATCAACTGGCGTCCACCATCGTGAACCGCGACCTCACCGGGCCGCTGGCAAAATTGCGCGCGTCCGCGCCACCGTTCAATCTCGTCACGCACCAGCACTACAATCCCGAGAGCATCAGCCAATACAACATCGTCCCCGGCCTCATGGGCGTGATGCTGACGATGACGATGGTGATGATCACCGCGCTGGCCATCACGCGCGAACGCGAGCGCGGCACGATGGAAAATCTGCTTTCAACTCCCGCGCATCCGGGCGAGGTGCTGATCGGAAAAATCATTCCCTACATCCTCGTCGGCTACGTCCAGATCACGCTGATTTTGGTGGCGGCGAAACTGGTGTTCGGCGTGCCGATGGTGGGCAGCGTGCCGTTGCTGCTGGTGCTGGCCCTGCTGTTCATCATGGCGAACCTCGCCATGGGCATCACGTTCTCGAC
>JBEEMY010000019.1:0-11677 GCA_041192415.1 Verrucomicrobiota bacterium
CCGGCCGCTTGACCGAGGCCGACCTGGCCGCCTATCAGCCGCGGCAACGGGAGTCGATCTGCACCGATTGGCAACAACGCTGGCGCATCTGCGGCTTTCCGCCGCCGTCTTCGGGCCAACGGCCGCGATGCGGGCGCCGCCGAGGTCGCGCAAATCTTGAAAGCGTTTGAAAAACAAATCAAAGAACGCCGTCACGCCGTTCGCGCTGGTGAAGACGAACCATTCGTAAGAATTCAATTCCAGCAGGCAATCCACGATCGCATCGCGCTCCGTCGGCGTGGTGAGCTTGATGGTTGGCACGGCCAAAACCTCCGCGCCGAGTTCCGCGAGCCGCGCGGCGAATGTTCCCGCCTGCTCCGTGCGCCGCGTGACGACGATGCGTTTTCCAAACAGCGGCTTGGCCTCGAACCAATTCAGTTTTGCGCGCAGCGTCACCACCTCGCCAATCACGGTGAGCGCGGGCGGAACAATTTTTTTCTCCGCCACGAGCTTGGCGATGTTCGCGAGCGTGCCGCTGACGGATTTTTGTTTGCCGAGCGTGCCGTTTTGAATCACGGCGATGGGCGTGGTCGCCGCCAGGCCGTGCGCGATGAGCGACTTCGTCCAGTCGCCGAGATTTTCTGCGCCCATCAGCACGACTTTCGTGCCGGGAATTTTTGCGATCTGCTCATAGCGCAACGCCGTCGCCGCATCGGCTGAATCGCTGTGGCCGGTGAATACCGTGAAGCTGGAGCAATGCGCGCGGTGGGTGAGGGGAATGCCCGCGTAGTTCGGCACGGCGGTGATGGACGAAACGCCCGGCACAATTTCAAATGGAATTTTTTCCGCCAGCAGCGCCTCGGCTTCTTCGCCGCCGCGACCAAAGATGAATGGGTCGCCACCTTTGAGCCGCACCACGGTTTTGCCGGCTTTGGCTTTGGCGATGATGGTGGCGGTGATTTCCGTCTGCGGCATCTCCATGTTTTTGCCGCGCGAAATTAATTCCGCCGTCGCCGGTGCAAGGTGGAGCAATTCGGGATTCGCCAGTGCGTCATACACGACCACGTCCGCTCGCTTGAGCAATTCTGCGCCGCGCAACGTGAGCAAACCCGCGTCGCCGGGGCCGGCTCCAACCAGATAGACAATGCCTTTTGAAATTTTCACGCGCGCAGTCTAGTTAAAGCTGGGCGGCAGGAAAAGAAAGTTGCGTTGGTGTTTGGTGGGGCGAGACTCTGTCGAGCCCAAATCAAATTGCCCGTTGACAGAATTGGCGAAGGGAAAGTTATGGGTTAAGCTTTCCGCGTGAACGAAATTCCAACGTGGCAATTCAAACTTCTCTACGACGGCCAATGCCCAATGTGCCGCCGCGAAGCGATGTGGCTGCAACGTCGCAGTCACGATGGTCGGCTCGCGTTTGAGGATATTTCTGCGCCCGGCTTCGATGCGTCGCGCTACGGCAAGACGCAGGCTGAATTGATGGGGGTCATGCACGGCGTATTTCCTGATGGCCGCATTGTCATCAAAGTCGCCGCGTTCCGCGAGGCGTATCGGGTAGTTGGGCTGGGCTGGCTCCTCGCGCCGACGAACTGGCCGGGCTTACGTCAGCTTTCCAACGCGGGTTACGAATGGTTCGCCCGCAACCGAATCACGATTGGAAAATTTTTTGGTGCGAAGGAATGTCCTGATGGCCGGTGTGAAATTAATCAGGTGAAGCGCCCGTAGTGGCACAGGCTGTCTGCCGGTCAGTTTAGCTTCAAAATCAAAAATTTCGATCCACGATTATGGCACGATAAAAAGACCCGTTGAAGCCGGGCGCAGGTCGGGCCGTAAATTGAACAGGGCTTCGTTCGGCGACGGCGGTCTGCACATCCTGCCAGTTGCTACCGTTGACGGAGCGTTGCAGCAAGATTTTTTGTCCAGGGAGGGCGGCATAATAAAGCCTGGCGGAATTTCCCAGCCTTTGGGTGCGCAGCAAGCTCAATTCAACAACCGGCGCCTGCAGTTTCAGGCGGATGTTGCCAGTTAGTCCCGCCGCATCACTCACGGCAATCTGGTAAGCCTGTCCAGCAACAGCTTCAAATGATACGCCGCCATTTCCCCCGGCGATAATCTGCAATCCGGCCAGCGCTGAACCCGTGCGAACGGCCACGGGAAATGCATAGTCGCTCCCCTCCAGATTTATCGCCACGGTTCCGCTCACGGGCGCGGTCCAGGTCCACCACGCAGTTTTTCCGAGCGAGTCACCGAAAACCGGTTCGCCGGTCTGACGGGTAGCACCGGCATTATAGCCGGTCGCGCTGGCGTAGATGCTGTGCAATTGGATGCGTTGGGCGAAGTTGTCGTTCGGTGGCGCAGTCGTGAGCGCGAGGTAAAACGGGATATCGCCAGTTGTCCCCCGGTTCCCGTCGAGGGCGATTTGATACGTCTGGCCTTTGACCGCATCGAATTCAATCATGTGGGGAAACGTATTCAATTTTGCGGGCAAGCAATCGGCGGGAATGAGTGAATTTAAGACCGAACCTGTGTAGGCTGCGAATACGGGGTAAAAAATTGGCGGTGGATTTTGGTCCACTTCTTTTCCACAAGAGAGCAGGGGCGGCGTGTCCGGGCCGGTGGTGATAATTACACCGACGCTCGTGGAATCCGGTGGAGCATAGGGCAGCACTTCATTCTCGGAAAGGGTGACGCGTCCCGAAGTTGGTGCAGACCATGAATACCAGACAGAGCTGCCGCCAGAATTTCCAAGATGATCCGGTTCTCCGAATTGTCGGGTCGCACCGCCGTTCGAGGTTAGGATACTCAACCGTTTGCCGGTGATGGCAGTCCGCTGCTCAAAATCATCGTTGTCTGGCGCTCGAGTAAAATTCATGCCAATAAAAAACGCGCCGCCGGTAAGAACATTGGTGGTGAATTCCGTCTCCCACGAGAGGCCGTAAATGGTGATATTGCCAGGTTGCAATATAACTGGGGTGGACTTTTGGACGATGGCCGCATCCGTGATGATGGCCGAATCCACGCAGAGTTGATAAGCCTGCCCGCGCGTGACGTGAAACGTGATTTGGTTGCGCTCGCGCCAATGGCAGCCGCAAGGTGCGTGTTCGTAGCACACGAGATAATTGTTGCTGGCAATCAGGGAAAGATTGGTGAAGACGCTGGGGGCGATTATCGGATTCAACATATTACTTCCCGGATCGTTGATCGGAGCAATTCCCGCATAAACCGTCAGTAGCGGGCTGAAAGTTTTGGCATTGACAGAAAGTGTGACGCTGCCGTTGGCAGGAGCCGTCCAAGTTCCCCAAACCGTTTGGCCGCTGGAAAGGTCGTCAATAAAAGATTCGCCAGCTTCAATCGTCGCGTTGGAAAGTGAACCAGAAATCAAAAAGTTAGTCGCCACGCCAGGAAACGGACTGCCAACGACCGTGCGATGCGCAAAGCTGTCATTGAGTTGAGCCGTAAGTCCCAACTGCGCCAGCGCCGAAAGTCCGGTCATGCAAACGGCGGCGGCAATGCAAAACTTCAAGATGGATTTACTTTGAGCCACAATTTTTTCCCGATGAGAGCAAGGTAGTTCCCGTCAAAATTTTGTCGAGTGCCAGTTTCACCAGTAATGATGCACGAGCGGTTTAATCTGCTTCGTGTAAAGCCCCTCAATTTGCTTCATCGTCGCCGGTGAAAGTATTTTCAAATCGGACGCGGCAAGGTTTTCCAAAACTTGCGTCGGACGTTTCGCGCCGGGGATGGCGCAGGTGATGGCGGGGAATTCCAGAATCCACTTCAACGCCAGTTGCGCGAGCGAGGCGCCGGGCGGAACGAGTTTTTTTAATTGGCCGACCGTGCGCAGGCCGGTTTCAAAATCCACGCCGGAAAAAGTTTCGCCCCGGTCAAACGCTTCGCCGTGACGGTTGAATTTCCGGTGGTCATCGTTGGCAAACTTCGTCGCGCGGGAAATTTTGCCGGACAACATTCCCGACGCGAGCGGGACGCGGGCGAGGATGCCGACCTGGCGGCGTTGGGCTTCCGCAAAAAATAATTCCGCCGGGCGCTGCCGGAAGATGTTGAAGATGATCTGCACGGACTGGACGTTCGGAAATTCAATCGCCTTCAAAGCTTCCTCCACTTTTTCCACGCTCACGCCGTAGTGGCGCAGTTTTCCGGCCTGCACCAGATCGTCGAGAATGCCAAAAATTTCGGGCCGATAAAAAACTTCCGGGTGCGGGCAGTGGAGTTGCAGCAGGTCAATGGTATCGGTGTTGAGATTCTTGAGGCTGCGGTTCACCCACGCGTGGAGATTCTTCTTGGTGTAGCCTTCGACCGATTGCACGGGCAGGCGGCGTCCGGCTTTCGTGGCGATGTAAAATTTTTCCTTCCGTTCTTTTTTTAATTTGGCGAGCAGGCGTTCGCTGCGGCCATCGCCGTAAACGTCGGCGGTGTCGAAAAAATTCACGCCGCCATCCAGCGCGGCGTGCAGGGCGGCCAGCGATTCGGCGTCGCTGACATCGCCCCACGAGCCGCCGATGGCCCAAGCGCCAAAACTAATTTCGGAAATTTTCCAGCCGGTGCGACCAAGGGTTCGGTAGTTCATAAAGTGTTTCGTCATGTTTGAAAATTTGCGCGGTGCTGGCAAACAAAGTTTTGGGAGATTATGCCGTTGAAAAATCTGGCCGACGCCACCGGTGGCAAATAGTCCACTAAAAAGCCGGTGACTTGGCTTGCCCGTCCTGCAACCGCGCCGCTATTCTGCACCCAATACAAATTTCATGCGCCGCACAAAAATAAAATTCAGATTTGCTTTCTTGGCCCTGCTGACTTTCAGTGCCGTGCTGACGGGTGATTTGCGGGCGCGAACGGAGTCAGCGCGCGGGTTGAGCTACAACCGCGACATCCGCCCCATCCTCGCGGAAAATTGTTTTGCGTGTCACGGTGCGGACTCAGCCTCGCGCAAGGCGGGGCTGCGGCTGGATCATTTTGAGAACGCCACGAACCAATTGGAGAGCGGGGTGGCGGCCATCGTCCCCGGTCAGCCGGAGAAAAGCGAATTGGTGCGCCGGATTCTCGCGACGGACGACGACCAGATGCCGCCGGAAAAAATTCACAAGGTGCTCAAGCCGGAGCAGAAAGCGCTGTTGAAAAAATGGGTTGCCGCCGGTGCGGAATACGAGCCGCATTGGGCGTTCGTTGCGCCGGTGAAAGCGTCGTTGCCCGCCGTAAAAAATTCCCAGTGGGTAAAAAACTCCGTGGATAATTTCATTCTCGCGCGGCTCGAAGCGGAGAAACTCAAGCCCAACAATGAAGCAGACAAGCGCACGCTCATCCGCCGCGTGTCGTTGGATTTGATTGGCCTGCCGCCGACGCCGACTGAAGTCGCGGCGTTTGTGGCGGACAAATCGCCGAACGCCTACGAACAACTCGTGGACCGGCTGCTGGCATCGCCGCAGTGGGGCGAACATCGCGGGCGTTACTGGCTGGACGCGGCGCGCTACGGCGACACGCACGGTGTCCATTTTGATAATTACCGCGAGATGTGGACGTATCGCGACTGGGTCATCAACGCCTTCAACAAGAATATGTCGTTCGATGAATTCACCCTCGAAAATCTCGCGGGCGACCTGTTGCCCAACGCAACGCGTGACCAACAAATCGGCAGTGGCTTTAACCGTTGCAACGTCACGTCCAACGAGGGCGGCTCGATTGATGAAGAAGTGCTCGTGACTTACACGCGCGACCGCACGGAGACGACGGCGCAGACGTGGCTCGGCCTCACGGTCGGCTGCGCGGTTTGCCACGACCACAAATTTGATCCGGTGTCGCAGAAGGAATTTTATTCGCTGTCCGCGTTCTTCAATAACACCACGCAGATCGCGATGGACAAAAACATCAAAGACACGCCGCCCGTGATTGTGGTTCCGAAAATGGAGGACGCCGCGCGGTGGCAAGCGTTGGGTGAGGAAATTCCCGCTACAGAAAACAAAATTGCGGAACGCAAAACCTCGGCGCGCGGCGATTTTACAAACTGGCTGGCGCAGCCGTATCAGGCGGGCATTTCCGCGCAACCGACGGCGGAGAAATTGGTTTTTGCCGCGCCGCTGAACGAAGGCGGCGGCGAGGAAATTCATTTTGAATCCGGCGGCACGAACCAAACCGTTGCGCTGGGAGTGAACACGAACTGGCAGGAGGGCGTGGTGGCGGCGCAGGCGTTCACGGCCAGCGGCAGCAATGCGGTGGCCTTTGCGGACGTGGGAAATTTTGAACGCACGAATGCGTTTAGCTACGCGGCGTGGGTGCGGATTCCTGAAGGGCAGGGCGGCTCGCTGTTCGCGCGCATGGCGGACAAGGACGGAAAATATCGCGGCTGGGATTTATTCCTCGAAGGCGGCAAGCCGACGCTTCACCTCGTTCACGACTGGCCGGACAACGCGCTGAAAGTGGTCAGCAAAAATGAATTACCAAAAAATCGCTGGGTTCATGTGGCGGTGACTTACAACGGAAACTCCAAGGCGAAGGGCGTGAAAATTTTTGTGAACGGCGAGCCGCAGGAGGTGGACGTGCCGAATGACGCCCTGAAGGATTCCATTCGCACCGACGTGCCGTTCAGGCTTGGCCAGCGCGAAACGGGTTCGGTCGTGGTCGGCGCGAGTTTGCAGGATTTAAAAATTTATTCGCGGGTGCTGACGCGGGATGAAATCATCGCACTGGAAAATTTACCGCGCTTGCAATGGCTTGCCGCCAAGCCGCAGCGCACGAACGACGAGCCGGAAGAATTGTTTTCACTCTGGCTTAACAGGGCGGATGGCGTGTATCGCGGGCTGCTTGCGGCGCGCGCTGGATTGACGGGCGAGGAAAAACAAATCCGACTGCGCGGCACGGTGGCTCATGTGATGAACGAACGCACGAGCGCGCCGGAAGCCTACGTTTTATTTCGCGGTGCTTATGACCAGCGGCGCGACCGCGTGACGCCGGGCACGCCCGCCGCGTTGCCGCCGATGCCCGCCGATGCGCCGCGTAACCGGCTCGGCTTTGCGCAGTGGCTGCTGCGCCCGGAAAATCCGCTGGCTGCGCGCGTGACGGTGAATCGTTTCTGGTCGGAACTGTTCGGCATCGGCCTCGTGAAAACGGCGGGCGACTTTGGTGTGTCCGGCGAACAGCCTTCCAATCCGCAATTGCTGGACTGGCTGGCGGTGGATTTCCGCGAGCACGGCTGGGATGTGAAACGCATTTACAAATTGATGGTGATGTCCGCGACGTATCGGCAGTCAGCGGTGACGTCGCCGGAAAAAATTGAGCGCGACCCGGAGAACCGGTTGCTCGCGCGCGGGCCGCGTTTCCGCATGGACGCGGAAATGATTCGCGACTACGCGCTGGCGACGAGCGGGCTGCTCGTGGAAAAAATTGGCGGGCCGAGCACGCGTCCGTATCAGCCGCCGGACATCTGGAACGTCGTCGGTGTGCCGGGGGGAGACACGCGGAATTATGTCCAAGACCACGGCGAAAATCTTTATCGCCGGAGCGTCTATACGTTTTGGAAACGACAGTCGCCGCCGCCCGCGATGGATATTTTCAACGCGCCGTCGCGCGAGGTTTGCACCGTGCGCCGCGAACGCACGGACACGCCGTTGCAGGCGCTCGTGACGTTGAACGATCCGCAATTTATCGAGGCCGCGCGCAATCTGGCGCAGGCAAGTTTGACGAATCAGGCCGATGCGCTGGATTACATGGCGGCACATCTGCTCGCACGGACGTTGACGGCGAAGGAGAAAAAAATCATTCAAGCGAGCGCCGGTGATTTGCTCGCGCACTATCAGGCGCAACCGAAGGCGGCGGAAGAATTATTGGCTATCGGCGATTCCAAACCGGACGCAAAACTAGATCGTCCCACGCTGGCGGCTTATACGATGGTGGCGAATGAGCTATTGAATCTGGACGAAGTTTTGAACAAATAAAAATCCGGGACGACACATGAATCAATTTCAACATCCTTTGCTGCAAAACTACATTCGTTCCGAAACCCGCCGGCAGTTTTTCAAGCGCGGGGCAAGTTTGCTCGGCACGGCGGCGCTGGCCTCGCTCGCACCGAGTCTGCTTTTTGCCGAAGAAAAAAAGAAAGCGTCCGCGCCGTCCATGCAGGACGTGATGAAAGCCATCGGCCCGCATTTTCCACCGACGGCCAAGCGGGTGATTTATTTGCACATGGTCGGCGGGCCGTCGCAGATGGATTTGTTCGACTACAAACCGAAGCTCGGTGAGATGTTCGACAAAGATTTGCCGGATTCCATCCGCATGGGTCAGCGCATCACGACGATGACGAGCAACCAGAAGCGATTGCCTATCGCGCCGTCGAAATACAAGTTCGCGCAATACGGAAAGAACGGAATGTGGGTCAGCGAACTGCTGCCGTGGACGGCGAAGATGGTGGACGACCTTTGCTTCATCCGCTCGATGAACACGGACGCCATCAATCACGAACCGGCGATCACGTTCATGCAGACGGGCAACCAAGTCACCGGCAAACCGTGTCTCGGCTCGTGGGTTTCCTACGGTCTCGGTTCGCTGAATGAAAATCTACCGACGTTCGTGGTGCTCGTTGCGAAGTCCACGAACACCGAGCAGTTGCAGGCGATTGGCGCGCGGTTGTGGTCAGCAGGTTATCTGCCCGGAGAACACGCGGGCGTTTCGTTTCGCACGGCGGGCGATCCGATTTTGTTCATCAACAATCCGCAGGGCGTGGATGAAAAAGTCCGTCGCAAGACGCTGGACAGCTTGAAGGCGCTGAATGAAATTAATTTTCGCACCGTCGGCGATCCGGAAACGCACACGCGCATTTCGCAATACGAACTGGCGTTTCGGATGCAGTCCGCCGTGCCGGAGCTGACGGCCATCACCGGTGAACCGGAAGAGACTTACAAGCTTTACGGCGACGAGGCGAAGAAGCCCGGCACGTTCGCGAACACGGCGGTGCTGGCGCGGCGACTGGTGGAACGCGGCGTGCGCTTCGTGCAGATTTACCACAACAACTGGGACACGCACTCGAATGTCGGCGGTCGTCTCCCATCGCAATGCAAAGATGTGGATCAGGCGTGCTACGGTTTGATCCAAGATTTGAAAGCGCGCGGTTTGCTCGACTCGACGCTCGTGGTTTGGGGCGGGGAATTTGGCCGCACGATTTATTCGCAGGGACAGTTGACGAAGGACAATTACGGCCGCGACCATCATCCGCGTTGCTACACGATGTGGATGGCGGGCGGCGGCGCGAAGCCGGGTCTGGTCTACGGCGAGACGGATGAGTTTTCCTACAACATCGTGAAAGACCCCGTCCACGTTCACGATTTCCACGCGACGACGCTGAAGCTGCTGGGCTTCGACCATCTGAAATTTAGCTATCGTTTCCAAGGTCTCGACCAGCGGCTCACCGGCGTGGTTCCGGCGAATGTCATTGACGGATTGCTTGCTTGAAAATTTTTCGGACGTAAAACAATTATGAAAACTTCCAGCCAAACTCGCCGCACGTTTCTCAAACAGGCCGGCCTTGCCGCCGCCGCGTTCACCGCTGCGCCCTACGTCATCGCACAGGACAAGACGGGCACGCGTCTGCCCGTCGTTGGCGAGGGCGAGCATCAATACGAAGTCATTCACGACTGGGGCGAACTGCCCGCCGGTCACGGCTATGGCAACACGCACGGCGTCGCGGTGGACGCGCAGGGTCACATCCACATCAAGCACACCGTCGGCAAGGGCGCGACGGTTGAGGATGCAGTGGTGGTGTTCGATGCTGATGGCAAATTCATCCGCTCCTGGGGCAAGCAATACAAAGGCGGCGCGCATGGATTGCATTTGAGCAAGGAAGGCGACGAAGAATTTTTTTATCTATGCGATCCAAAGCGCCATCTTTTCGCCAAGACCACGCTCGATGGCAAAGAACTGTGGCGCAAGTGGGCACCGGAGCAATGCACCGGCTACACCATGCCCGGTGAATTTAATCCTACAAACATCGCCATCGCGGCAAACGGGGATTTTTATGTGGCTGATGGCTACGGGAAAAGTTTCATCCACCAATACGACCGCGACGCGAAATACCTCCGCACTTTTGGCGGCAAAGGAAAAGAAGCGGGCCAGACGGATTGCCCGCATGGCCTGATGGTGGACACACGCGGCGCGCAACCGGTGCTCGTCGTCGCCGACCGCAGCAACCGCCGACTGCAAAATTTCACGCTCGACGGGCGGCACATCAATTTTGTGACGGACGAACTGCGCTCGCCGTGTCATTTCCACACGCGTGGCGACCTGATGGTAATCCCAGACCTTGATTCCCGCGTCACACTGTTCGACAAAAATAATAAAATGGTGGCGCAACTTGGTGACGGCGGTGGCTACGCCGGCATCCGCGACCAGAGCCGGGATAAATTTACACCCGGAAAATTCGTTGCGCCGCACAGCGCGTATTTTGACCACGACGGAAATATTTTCGTGGTGGAATGGGTGGAAGTCGGCCGCGTGACTAAGCTGCGGAAGATTGCCTGACAGTTTCTGGTTACGGAGTCATCGCAGTTTCCATTTGTTCACCAGTGCCTCGGGAATTTCTGCAAGGAAGCGGGAAGGGGATTGGTAGGTGTCCATGCCGCTTGCGCCAAAACCGCCACGGATGTTCGGGTAGCACAGGTATAATTCATTCTTCGCGCGCGTGACGGAGACGTAGAACAGGCGGCGTTCTTCTTCCTCGCCGTCGGTGCTGTCGGTGGAACGCTTGGACGGAAACAAGCCGTCGCAGAGCATGATGACGAACACGATGTCGAACTCCAATCCCTTGGCCTGATGGATGGTGGAGAGTTTTATTTTTTCGGAATCGTCGGCGGGGTCGGCCTCGGCTTCGACGTTGGTGAGCAAGGCGAGCTGCGTGAGAAATTCTTCCACGGTTCCAAATTGAAACGCGAACTCGGCGAGCTGCTGAATTTCTTCGAGGCGACGTTCGTAGTTGTCGTAAGTCTCCTTGAGGTAATCGTCGTAGCCGGCGTCCATGACGAGGCGCAGCATTTTCGCGGCGCTGCGGCGGGTGCTGTCATCTTCGAGTTGCGAAATCGTCGTGACGAATTGCGTCCACGGCACGGCGGCTTTTTTTGGGACGGCTTTTACGCAGGACTGCAATGCAGGCGCGAGTTTGGTTTCCATCTTCAATCCTCCATCCTCCATCCTCGCCCGGAAACTTTGAAAAAGTTTCTCCGCGCCTTTCGCGCCGATGCCGGGCAATAGCAGGACGAGCCGCTTGAATGAAACTTCGTCCTTCGGGTTAGCAACGAATTTCAGAAATGCCGTGGCGTCTTTGATGTGCGCTTGCTCGAAGAAGCGCAAGCCGCTCGTGATGGAAAACGGAATCTGTCGCCGCGTGAGTTCCAACTGCAATTCCAGCGCGTGAAAGTGCGAGCGATACAGCACGCAAATGTTATTCAAACTCGTGCCTTCGTCGCGCAATTCCAGGCAGCGTTGCGCGATGAAGGCGGATTGCTGGCTGGCGTCCTGGCATTGGACGATGGCGGGTTTCACGCCAGACTTGCGCGCGGGCGCAAGTTCCTTGGCGAACTGGTTCACGTTCGCAGCGATGGCGGCGTTGGCAACGTTCAGGATTTCCGGCGTGCTGCGGTAGTTCGTTTCGATCTTGAAAACTTTTGCGCCGGGATAGCGTTTCGGAAAATCCAGAATGTTCGCGAAGTTT
>JBEEMY010000020.1:0-19010 GCA_041192415.1 Verrucomicrobiota bacterium
ACGAGGACGAAGAAAAAACTCAATCACACAACCGGCTTGCCGAGCCGTAGCTCTTGGCGCACGGTTGCGTTCGCCCGCCTACGCTGCGCTTCGGCGCGGCAGCCTCGCTTCTCACTGCGTTCAAGCGAAGGCTGGTGGATTGGCGGGGACTCGAACCCCGGACCAATGCCTTAAAAGGGCACTGCTCTACCAACTGAGCTACCAATCCAGCAGGGCGCAGGAAACTAGATTAAAGCCGTTCAAATGCAAGCCATTTTCCGTCGGGCTGGGCGTTGCCTCAAATTGCCGCCGGCCGTTTCGCGAACGGCTAATTTGCTTGCCGTGCCATTGCTCAAAGGCATAATGCACGCCCGGTGAATTTAGGTGCTGCCAGTTCTCACCAAGTGCGGCGTCGGTGGCACGCGTGCGAAACGGCAAGTTTGAATCTAAAACCGGATGCCAGATTACCAGCGGATTTCCAAAAAAATCTGCGAAAAGGTTGCCAGCGTAGCTCAGTTGGTTAGAGCGTGGGACTCATAAGCCCGAGGTCAGTGGTTCGATTCCACTCGCTGGCACCAGCCTTCACCCGTCGCTTCGCTTTGGGGCTACGGCTCGGCAGGTCAGTTTTTCCAGCCCTCCATAGTCATTGCAATCCCCATCCGCACGGCTACTTTACCGCCAGTGGTTTTTGTCCGATAGAACTGAAGCCCATGCCTACCATCGCTGAAAAAATCCGGCTCGATCAGGAAAAATCCGGCGCGCAGCCGTGGAAATTATTTGGTCCCTACCTTTCCGAACGCCAGTGGGGAACCGTGCGCGAGGATTATTCGCCCGGCGGCACGGCCTGGGAATATTTCCCCCACGACCACGCCCGCAGCCGCGCCTATCGCTGGGGCGAGGACGGCATTGCCGGCGTGAGCGACGCGTTCCAGCACCTCTGCCTTTCGCTCGCGTTGTGGAACGGCAAGGACTCCATCCTCAAAGAAAGATTTTTCGGCCTCACCAACGCCGAGGGCAACCACGGCGAGGACGTGAAGGAAATTTATTACTACCTCGACGCCACGCCGACGCACTCGTATCTGAAGATGCTTTACAAGTATCCGCAGCGGGAATTTCCCTACGCGCAAATCACGGCGGAGAACGCCAAGCGCAGCCGCGAGCAGACCGAGTTTGAAATCCTCGACACGGGAATCTTCGACGATGACCGCTACTTCGATGTCTTCGTGGAATACGCCAAGGCCGCGCCGGAAGACATCCTGATGCGCGTGACCGTCCACAATCGCGGGCCGGAAGCCGCCACGATTCACGTCCTGCCGCAGCTTTTTTTCCGCAACACCTGGTCGTGGGAAAAGGATTCGCACAAACCCAAGCTGCGCGGCGTGCGCGGCGGTTCCGCCGTCGCGGTGGAGCACGAGGAGATGGGGGTGTTTGAATTTCATCCCGGCGCGCTCGACGACGGGAAAATTCTGCCGGAACTTTTGTTCTGCGAAAATGAAACCAACGCGCGGCGTCTGTTCGGCGATGAAAATGCCACCGGCTTTTTCAAGGACGCATTCCACGAGTATCTCGTCAACGGTAATCAGGACGCGGTGAACCCCAAACGCACCGGCACCAAGATGTGCGCGCACTACACGTTGGAAATTCCTGCCGGCGGCTCGCGTGAAATCAAGCTGCGCCTCGCCCGCAAGACCGGCGCGAAGCCGTTCGTGGATTTTGATTCGGTATTCGCCCAGCGTATCGCCGAGGCGAATGAATTTTACGCCGACATCCAGCATGGCTTGGAGTGTGATGATTTGCGTTCCATCCAACGGCAGGCGTTCGCCGGGATGATTTGGTCGAAACAATTTTATCATTTTAACGTGCGGACCTGGCTCAACGGCGATCCCGCGCAGCCCGCGCCGCCCAAGGAACGCAAGACCGCGCGCAACTCCGAGTGGGCGCACTTGAACAACGCCGACATCATCTCCATGCCCGACAAATGGGAGTATCCGTGGTATGCCGCGTGGGACTTGGCGTTCCACTGCATCCCGATTGCGATGATTGACGCCGACTTCGCCAAGCGTCAGTTGGATTTGCTCACGCGCGAATGGTTCATGCACCCGAACGGGCAGCTCCCCGCTTATGAGTGGGCGTTCAGTGACGTGAATCCGCCCGTCCACGCGTGGGCAACATGGCGCGTTTTCCAGATGGATCGCAAGACCCGCCGCGAGACGCACGAGCACGACAAGGGCGACTTGGAATTTCTCGAACGCGTCTTCCACAAGCTGTTGTTGAATTTCACCTGGTGGGTCAACCGCAAGGACGCGCAGGGCAGAAATATTTTTCAAGGCGGCTTCCTCGGCCTCGACAACATCGGCGTGTTCGACCGCAGCTCCGCGCTGCCCACCGGCGGCTTCATCAATCAGGCCGACGGCACGAGCTGGATGGCGATGTATTGCCTGAACCTATTGCGCATCGCGCTCGAACTCGCGCAGCACAACAAGGTCTATGAAGACATCGCCACGAAATTTCTGGAGCATTTTCTCTCCATCGCCGGCGCTATCAACGGCGTGAGCGACGGCAAGAGCGCTATGCCCGAAGAAGGTCTCGCGCTCTGGAACGAGCAGGATGAATTTTATTACGACGAACTTTGCCTGCCTGACGGCAAAAAAATTCCGCTCAAGGTTCGTTCCATGGTCGGCCTCGTCCCGCTCTTCGCCGTGGAGACGCTCGACCCGGATCTGTTGAAGAAGGTTCCCAACTTCACCGCGCGCATGGAATGGTTTCTGTCGCATCGGCCCGATCTGGCGAACCTCGTTTCGCGCTGGCATGATCACGGCACTGGCGAGCGCCACCTGCTCTCGCTGCTGCGCGGCCATCGCATGAAATGTATTTTGCGCCGCGCGCTCGATGAGACGGAATTTTTGAGCGACTACGGCATCCGCGCACTTTCCAAAATCCACGAGCACGCGCCGTATCGTTTGGAAACCGGCGGCGCAGTTCACGAAGTCCGCTACTGGCCGGGCGAATCCGAAGCGGGCTTGTTCGGCGGCAACTCCAACTGGCGCGGCCCGATATGGATGCCGATGAATTTCCTGCTCATCGAGTCGCTCCAGAAATTTCACCACTACTACGGCGACGATTTCAAAATCGAATGTCCCGTCGGCTCGAAAAATTTCATGACCATCAACGACGTCGCCAACGAACTCTCGCGGCGCCTCGTGCGCTTGTTCCAACCCGGCGACGACGGCCAGCGCCCCGTTTTGAAATACCATCCCAAGCTCGCGACCGACCCGCACTTCAAGGATTACATTTTATTTCACGAATACTTCCACGGCGACACTGGCCGGGGCATCGGTGCGCCGCATCAGACCGGCTGGACGGGCTTGGTGGCCAAGCTCATCACTCCCCGCCTCCACGCCGCGCTGCCCGGTGACACTGTTTTTGAAAAGCGAAAATAAAATTTAAGCCGGAGCTCGTTTTTTGAAAATTGGGAAATTGGTTGCGCCCAAAATATTATTTGACCAAATTTTAACTTTGTTAAAGAATGCGACGATGGCTAACAAACTTATCCCACCAAACCACAGTGGTTCTATAAAGACTTGGAACATCAATTTCACTGTTAATATTTCAATAGCCATTCTTCTCACACTGGCTTCAATTGGCATAATTTTATTGCATGGTTTTTGCCCACAACTTCGCGACGAATTAAGTTTCGCGCTGGCTGTCATTGGTGGTGCGTCAGCAATTTATTTGGGTTTTTATACAAGCCGATCACTCGTAGTAAATGTAGAAAGACAAAAACAACAGAACGCGTTTGAATTACTACGGGATTTGTATCGCGTCGACACATCTTCAATTATCATTCTAATTCGGAAAAATTTCGGCTCTCATGTTTCAGCAAAAGACCACTGCCAAAAAATTGAGGACGACAAAGATCTTCACAAATCAATTTTAACAGTTCTTGGCGTGTTTGAGGACACATCGCTAGCCATTCAGTCCGATGTAGCCTGCGAAAAAATCTTGTATAATTCGCTTGGGTTTTTGGTTCCATGGATTTTTGATAATCTTAAACCGTTCATTGAATATCGGCGAAATAAAGACAATGATAAGACGATTTGGATTGAGATTGAAAAATTGGCGGTCAGTTGGAAGGAAAAAAAATCAATAAACGACGGAAGTTTGCTTGAGTAATTTTCAAGTCAGCCGATTTAGGCATAGGGGCTGCTTTTGGATGTAAAAAAATCTGGTGACAGGGCGGTAAAATGAAGTATTTTGGTTCAAATAAGCGGACAACAAAACAACATCGGAGGAACAAAAATATGAAAAACAGCAAAAAATTTGAGAAAAAAGGTGGCTGAAATTTTCAGTCGAAAAATAAACCCGTCGTTAACTCGGCGGGTTTTTTGTATTTGAACGATTGGGATTCTGGACATTGAGATCACTAAATGTCCCAATGCTTGTCAACTGCTTGATTTTAACCGAAACATTTGCTCAAAAATCTGCTGGGCTTTCTAATTAGGTTGGTATTCTTGTTTTCTGTCACACTAAATTTATCCCGATGAAAAAATCAAAACAACTTACATCCGTCGTCACTGGCGCGGCTGGCTTTCTTGGTTCGCACCTCACCGATCTTTTGCTCAAGCGCGGCCACAAAGTTATCGGCATTGATAATTTTGTCACCGGTAGCGTCGCCAACCTCAATCACTTGGCGGGCAATAAAAATTTTCGCTTTATCGAACAGGACGTCACGGAATTTATTTTCCTCGATGGCCCCGTGGATTACGTCTGGCACTTCGCCTCGCCCGCCAGCCCGATTGATTACCTGCAAATTCCCATTCAGACGCTCAAGGTCAGTTCGCTTGGCACACACAAGGCGCTCGGCCTCGCGATGAACAAAGGCGCGCGCTTTCTTATCGCCTCTACTTCGGAAGTTTACGGCGATCCGCTGGTGCATCCGCAGACCGAAGAATACTGGGGCAACGTCAGCACCATCGGCCCGCGCGGTTGTTACGACGAAGCCAAGCGTTTTGCCGAGGCGATGACGATGGCCTATCACCGCGAGCACAAGGTCGAGACGCGCATCGTCCGCATTTTCAACACCTACGGCCCGCGCATGAGAGTCAACGATGGCCGCGTCGTCCCCGCGTTCGTCAGCCAGGCGTTGAAAAATAAACCTGTGACTATCTTCGGCAAAGGCACACAGACGCGCAGCTTCTGTTATTACTCCGACCTCATCGAAGGCATCTACCGCCTGATGATGAGCGATTACGATCTGCCCGTGAACATCGGCAACCCGACCGAGATGACCATGCTCCAGTTCGCCGAGCAGATCATCAAAGCCACTAACTCCAAGAGCAAAATTGTTTTCAAACCCTTGCCGCAAGACGACCCAAAACAGCGCAAGCCCGACATCACCAAGGCGAAAAAACTTCTCAAGTGGGAACCGAAGGTGAAGCTCGCGGATGGTTTGACAGATACGATCGCGTATTTTCGCACGAAGGTTTGACCGTAGCAGCCGATGTGAGTCGGCTCTAAAATAAATTTTTGGAAGAATGAGCGGACTCACGTCCGCTGCTACAAGAATTAAATGTTTTTCCGCGCTCGCCAATTTGAATTCCGTTTTCCGCGCCCGGCGCTCGTCATGGGCATCGTCAATGTCACGCCCGATTCTTTTTCTGACGGTGGAAAATTTCTCACCGCCGAGGCCGCCGTCGCGCACGCGCTGGAACTCGTCGCACAAGGCGCGGAGATTCTGGACATCGGCGGCGAATCCACGCGCCCCGGCGCGGAACCGGTGAGCGAGGCGGAGGAATTGCACCGCGTCATTCCCGTCATCGAAAGGCTCGCCGCTAAAACCAAAGTCGCGCTCTCGATTGACACGATGAAGCCTGCCGTTGCCCGTGCCGCGCTTGCGGCGGGCGCGAGCATCGTCAACGATGTCGCGGCTAGTCGCAGCGACGCGGCGATGTGGAAAATCGTCGCCGAGTTCCGCGCCGGCTACATCTGCATGCACGCGCAAGGTTCGCCGCAGACGATGCAGAAAACCCCCGCCTACACGGATGTCGTCCGCGAAGTCACAGAATTCTTTTCGGAGCGGATGGAAAGATTGAACGCGCACGGCATTGCCGCTGACCAAGTGGTGTTCGATCCCGGCATCGGTTTCGGAAAAACTGTGGAGCAGAATTTGCAGCTGCTCGCCGGATTGAAAATTTTTAGCCGTCTGCAAAGACCGTTGCTGCTGGGCGTATCGCGGAAGTCGTTCATCGAAAAGTTTTGCGGGGCGAAACTCAATGAACGCTTGCCCGCGTCGCTGGCTTGCGCGACTCTGGCGGTGGCCGACGGCGTGCAGTTCATCCGCACGCACGACGTGGCGGAAACGGTGCAAGCCGTGCGGTTGACGGAAGCTGTTTTAATAAAAAAAAATGTGGACTGACCTCGAAAAAGGCTGGCAACCCGTGGTGGAGATTTTGATCCTCGCGGTGCTGATTTATTTTGCCTTCAAATTCGTGCGCGGCACGCGGGGCTGGCCGGTGGTCATCGGGTTTGTGGTGGTGCTGCTGGCGTTCACGGCGGTCACGACGGTGCTGGATCTGAAAGTTCTCCGCTGGATTCTTGGCAGCACGTCCGTGTTCATCGCGGCGGGCGGCGTGGTTATTTTTCAACCGGAGTTGCGTCGGATGCTGGCCGAGTTGGGCAACCTGCCACTCTTCGCCAGCAACAGTGAAAAGCGTGAGAGCATCGAGGTCGTCATCGAAACGTGCGAGCGGTTGGCGGACGTGAAAATCGGCGCGCTCATCGCCATCGAGCAATCCATCCAACTGCAAGAGGCCGTCGAGTCCGGTATCAAGGTGGATTGCGACGTGACGCCGGAAATGTTGGAGACGATTTTTTTCCCGAACAACGCGGTGCATGACGGCGGCGTCATCATCAAGGGCGACCGCATCGCCTACGCGGCGTGCATTTTTCCGCTGACGCAGCGGGGCGATTTGAACAAGTCACTCGGCACGCGCCATCGCGCGGCGATTGGTTTGAGCGAGGAAACAGACGCGGTCATCGTAGTCGTTTCCGAAGAGACCGGCATGATGTCCTACGCGCACAAAGGCCAGCTCGTGCGCGGCGTGACGCTGGAGGAATTGCGCGCGTTCATGACCTCGGTGATTTTGCGTCCAGCCAAGGCGGCCGGAATCGTCCGCTGGCTGCGGATAAAATTCAACCAGCCCTACCGATCCAGCGGTCCGGCGGTCATCACCAAACGCGAGCCGCGTCCGGTGGTAAAACCCAACTTGAAATAATTTCACCCATGCGCGATCTGCTCACCAAAGACCTCGGCTGGAAAATTTTTTCGTTGCTCATTGCGGCGGCAATCTGGCTCACCGTTAACCGCATCTTGCACGAGGCCATCGTTCCGGCGGCAGCGGCGGGCGGCAGTCCGGTGACTTACGGCAATCTCCCGGTCACGCTGGTGGCGACGACGGCAGATGTCCGCGCGTTTCACGTTGCGCCCATGACGGTCAAGGTCACCGTCACCGGCCCGGCGGCGGTGATGAATACGTTGCAAGCCGACCAGCTTCACGCCACCGCCACCGTTTCCGGGGCGAGCCTCACGCACGGCCAACTCGTGCCGGTGGAAATTTCTCTGCCGCCCCGTGTGGCCATTGTCAGCATCGAACCGGACAAGGTGCTCGTCATCGTTCCCAACCCGCCGGATAAAAAACCATGAGCCAGCCCAGAAAAATTTTTGGAACCGACGGCGTTCGCGGCACGGCGAACGTCGAACCCGTGACGGCCGAGACGGCGTTGAAACTTGGCCGCGCCGCCGCGCACGTTTTCCGGAACCTTGAAGCCCATTCGCGCGGACGCGGCAAACACAAGATTGTCATTGGCAAAGACACGCGACTCTCCGGCTATATGCTCGAGAACGCCATTTCGTCCGGCATCCTTTCGATGGGCGTGGATGTGATTTTCATCGGGCCGCTGCCCACGCCGGGCGTGGCTTACGTCACACGCAGTTTGCGCGCGGATGCGGGCATCGTCATTACGGCCTCGCACAATCCTTACACCGACAACGGCATCAAATTTTTCCGCGCGGACGGCTACAAGCTGGAAGATAAAATTGAAGCGGAAATCGAGCGGCTCGTGTTCACCGGCGAAGTGGAAAAAATTCGCCCATCCGCCGAGCACATTGGCCGCGCTGTCCGCGTAGATGACGCGCTGGGCCGCTACATTGAATTTGCCAAATCCAGTTTTCCCAAAGGCCAAACGCTCGAAGGTGTGAAAATTGTTTTGGACTGCGGTCACGGCGCGGCTTACAAGGCCTCGCCCTGCGTGCTGCGCGAACTCGGCGCGGAAGTCATCGTCTATGGCAACACGCCCGACGGCAAAAACATCAACGAAGGCTGCGGCTCCATGCATCCGGAAGCCATGTGCAAACGCGTCGTGGAACACGGCGCGCACATCGGCATCGCGCACGACGGCGACGCGGATCGCGTTTTGCTCTGTGACGAAAAAGGCAATTTGATTGATGGCGACGACATCATGGCCATCGCCGCGCTGGGAATGCTCGCGGAAAAAACCTTGGTGAAAAAAACGTTGGTCAGCACCGTCATGAGCAATGCCGGCCTCGAAGCCGCCATCAAACGCGCTGGCGGCAAAATGCTGCGCACCGCCGTGGGCGACAAGAACGTGATTGATGAGATGCTCCGCCACGGTTTCAACTTCGGCGGCGAGCAGAGCGGGCATTTGATTTTCCGCGACTACGGCACGACGGGCGACGGCCTCGTGGCCGCGCTGCAAATCCTCCGCATCATCAAGGCCAAGGGCAAGCCGCTCTCCCAGCTCGCGAAATGCTGGACGCGTTTCCCGCAACTCGTGACCAACGTGAGAGTGCGCGAGAAAAAACCCTTCGACCAGCTCGCGGGCTTGAATCAACTTGTGGCGCTGGCGGAAAAAGAATTGTCCGCGCAAGGTGGACGTTTGCTGCTGCGCTACTCCGGCACCGAACCGAAAGTCCGCCTGCTCGTGGAAGGGCGCGATACCAAAACGCTCACCGCATGGTCCAAAAAAATCTGTGGCGTGATTCAGAAGCAGATTGGGGTGTGAACCGGGAGCGCTGGCTTCCAGCCGGCGAGTTCGTGCAGGTTCTCGCCGGCAAGATGCCAGCGCTCCAGTCGCAGTCTTGGTCGGATTCGCACCCCGCCGTTGACAGCCACGCTGGCTTTTGGTGAACTTCGCGGCCATGAACCTGATTCATTCCATTCGCAGCCGGAACTTGCTGCGCTCATGCTTCGTTATTTTAGTAATGATCTTCGCCGGTTCGCTGCACGCAGCCGATGCCGTCGCCCCCGCGCTCACCGTCAATAACGGCGACAACGCCTGGCTGCTCGCCAGCTCCGCACTCGTGCTGATGATGACCGCGCCGGGGCTGATTCTTTTTTACGGCGGCCTCGTGCGGAATAAAAACGTTCTTTCCACGATGATGCACAGCCTCGTGCTGATGGGTTTAATTTCCGCGCTGTGGATGGTGTTCGGCTACAGCCTGGCATTCGCGGAAGGGAATTCTTTCTTCGGCAATCCGCTGACGTATCTGTTTTTGAAAGGCGTGGGCGCGGCTCCGAACGGCGATTACGCGGCGACGATTCCGCACCAGACGTTCATGCTGTTTCAACTCATGTTCGCCATCATCACGCCCGCGCTCATCAGCGGCGCGATCGCAGAACGCGTGAAATTCAGCGGCTACATTGTTTTCATGCTGCTGTGGGTGACGCTGATTTATCTGCCGTTGTGCCACATGGTCTGGGGCAAGGGCGGACTGTTCAACTGGGCGCTCGGCGGAAAAATTCCCGTGCTGGATTTCGCGGGCGGCACGGTCGTCCACATCAGTTCCGGCGCATCGGCACTGGTGCTGGCGATGCTCCTCGGAAAACGCGCCGGTTATCCGCGCGAACCGATGGTTCCGCACAATGTCGTCTATTCTCTCATTGGCACAGGGCTTTTGTGGGTCGGCTGGTTTGGCTTCAACGCGGGCAGCGCGCTCAATGCTGGCGGGCTGGCCACGAGCGCGTTTGCGGCCACGCACTTTTCCGCAGCGGCGGCGGCGTTGAGCTGGATGTTTGTGGAATGGCTACTCAAGGGCAAACCGAGCGTGCTCGGCGCGGCGTCCGGCATGGTCGCGGGTTTGGCGACCATCACGCCCGCGTCCGGCTTCGTCACAATTCCGGCGGCGTTCTGTATCGGGGCAACCGGCGGCGTGGCGTGTTATTTTGCGGTGACAAAATTGAAAGCCATCCTCCGCTACGATGATTCGCTCGATGTGTTCGGCGTTCACTGCGTCGGCAGCATCACCGGAATGTTGATGCTCGGTTTCCTCGCGAGCGCAGACGTGAATTCCGCCATCGCCACGACGTTCATGAAAAACGGCGCGCTCGTTTCGCTCGTGGGCGGCTCGGCGCAATTCGTGAATCAACTGATTGGCGTGGCGTTCACGGCGGCGCTGGGCGTCATCGGCACGCTTGTGATTTTCAAAATCGTGGACAAGCTCGTCGGGATGCGCGTTGATCAAGACGAAGAAAGCATGGGACTCGACTTGTCACAACATGGCGAGCACGCCTACAATGAATGACCTTTCCAAAATAATTTTATGAAAAAAATCGAAGCCATCATCAAGCCGTTCAAGTTGAGCGAAGTCAAAGACGCGTTGAACGAACTCGGCATCCAGGGCATGACCGTCAGCGAGGTCAAAGGTTTTGGCCGGCAGAAGGGTCATACGGAAATCTATCGCGGCAGCGAATACACCGTGGACTTTCTGCCCAAGATCAAAATAGAAACCGTCATCGCCGACAACCAGGTGAAAGCCGCCGTGGAAGCCATCATCAAAGCCGCGAAGACCGGCAAGATCGGCGACGGAAAGATTTTCGTCTCCGCCATCGAAGAAGCTGTCCGCATCCGCACGGACGAACGCGGTGATGAGGCGGTCTGATTTTTTAACCGCTAATTGGCGCTAATCAAAAAGGACAGGCAAGGTTGCCTGTCCTTTTTTCTTCTGCGAAATCGCAAGCCTTGCGCTGGTGGACAATGTCGCGCTGCGACACTGTCTGCCCGCACAGCGGGCATCTTTGTGGTGGAAAATTATCGGCACGCGTTCTGTCGCCTGACGCTGCGCTCAGCAACAGGTTTTTCGCAGCGCGAAAAACTCCACCATCAATTCGACTAAAGCCGATTAGCGGTCAAAAATTTCCTTCACTGCGCCTTCAACTGCTTCTGCGCCTCCGGCAGCCAGCCTTGCAGTTGCTTGATGCGCGTTTCATCCGCCGGATGCGTGCTAAAGAAATCCGATTTTTTACCACCGCCGTTCTGCTTGTTGTATTCCATGAAGCGCTGCCAGAATTGAACCGAAGCCTCCGGGTTGTAGCCAGCGCGGGCCATGTAAGTCAGCCCGATGCGGTCAGCCTCGGATTCCTGCTCGCGGCTGTGTGGCAAAAGGACAAAACCTTGGGCGCCGAGACCATAGGCGGCGTTGAAGGCGGGTATGTATTCCGTGCCCATTTTGGTGCCGAGCCAGTTGCCGACATACTGACCCACACCTGACGCGATCATGCCTTCGCTCATCCGTTCCGCGCCGTGTTTGGCCACCGCGTGGGCGACTTCATGGCCGATGACCGTCGCGAGTCCGGCTTCGTCCTTCGTGATGGGCTTGCCGCCGGGCAGACAGAACGCGTTCGCTTCCTTGCTATCGAACACCACAAATTCCCATTGCGCGTTCGGCATTTCCTTGCCGGTGACGGCGGCGATGCGCTGGCCGACTTTTTGCACCATGGCGTTGATCGCCGGATCTTTGCTGATGGGTGTGGATTTTTTCAGCGAATCAAAACTGGAAAGGCCAAGCGCCATTTCCTGTCCTTCCGGAATGAAGTTGAGTTGCGAACGCCCCGTGACGGGAACAGTGCCGCAACCGGAAGTGAGAAAAACTGTCGCTCCCACAGCGGCGCACAGGATGAATTGAGCAAGTGAACGTGATTTCATGTTCGTATAAAAAACAGACTGACGAAGAAAATTCAAACCGGAAAATTTTCGGAAGCCATCCGGCGCAGCTCCGCCGCGTAGCCGGCGCGAAAATCGGGGAACTGAAACTGGTATTTTAATTCTGTGAGCAGCTTGACGTTGCTCACGCGCTTATTCGTCACGCCGCGCTTGCGCGCTGCGTCGGCATCAGCAACGACGCATGGTGGCAACGGCTTTTGCAATTCCGCTGCGAGCCACTCGAAAAATTTCAACTGGCTGACCGGCTCGTTGTCCGCCGCATTGTAAATTTCCCCCGGCGTGCCGCGTTCTAGCGCGGCGATGATTGCGCCAATTACATCATCGCGATGAATCATGTTCAACCAGCGCGCGCCGTCACCCTCGATGTTTGCTTCGCCGCGCAGAAATTGTTTGAAGGAGTGTCCGCGCGCCGGGCCGTAGATTCCAGCCACGCGCAAAATCGCTGCTGGGAATTGGCGTTCGGCCACCGCTGCTAGCAATAATTTTTCCGTCTCGACCAAAACTTTTGCCGTCGGCGCGTCCGGCTCCGCCGGAGAATTTTCCGTGACCACCGAGCCGTCGTTTTGTGCGTAAACACTGGTGCTGCTTGTGTAGATGAATTTTTTTAGCGGCGAACCCGTGAGCCACGCGATGAGGTGGCGGTTACCTTCGAGATAAACTTTCCGGTAGTCGTCCACGCCGCCGCCGCCGCCGGATGCCGTGCAATTCACCACCCAGTCAAAATCGCGCGGCAGTTTGGTGAGCATGTCCGGCTGCGTGACATCGGCAAGCAACGGCGTGATACCCGCCGCCTGCATTTCCGCCGCCGCCAGCGCGCTGCGGCGCAGTCCAAAAACTTCATGCCCCAGCCGCGCCAGCTCTCTGCCAAGCGGCAAGCCGACGTATCCGCAGCCAACGATCAAGACGCGCATGATGATTTACGATATGCGATTTACGATTGACGTGCCGCATGAAAAATCACGCATAAATCCAAAATCGTAAATCGTAAATTCATTGATCCATCACCGCCGCGAAACGCAGGCCGCGCGTGCTGACGCGGAGTTCTTTGAAGCCGAACTCTTCCATGACCGCTTCAAAAATCAAAACCCCGGTGAGAATTACATCCGCGCGGTTCTTCGGCAGGCCGGGAATTTCTTTCCGCTCGGCCAGCGGCAACTTCCACAAATTTTTTCGATGCGCGCTGACGGTTTCAAAGCTCAACGTCGCCCGCTCAATCTTCTCGCGGTCGAACCGCTCCAGCTTTTTATCCATGCGCGCGAGGATGCTCGTCGTGCCGCCTGTGCCGATGAGTTGGATTTCACTCGTTTCGTTTTTCAACGCCGGTTCAATCTGCGGGCGGACTTCGTGATGCAGAAATTTTTTGAGCCAGTCGCGGCAGGCGGTGAACTCCGCGCGCGTTGGCGGGTCGCTATGTGGAAATTTTTCCAGCAGCCGGACCGTGCCGAGCGGAAAGCTGTGGGCGAAATGTTTTTTCGTGCCCTGGCCCACGATAAATTCCGTGCTGCCACCGCCAACATCCAGTAGGAGCAACGGTTGCTTGGCCAGTTCGGCGTCCGTGGCTACGCCTTGAAACGCCCACTCGGCCTCTCTCGCGCCCGAAATGATTTCCGTTTTCAAACCAGACGCGCGCTCGATGGCATCGGTCAGGTCGCGGGGATTTTGGGCGTCGCGCGCGGCGCTGGTGGCGATGACGCGGATGAATTGCGCGGCTTTTTCGCGGGCGGTTTCGGCAAATTCCCAAACGGCAGCGGCGGTGTGCGCGATGCTTTCTGGCTGGAGCTGATGCGTCTCATAAAAGCCTTTGCCGAGACGCGTCTGCTTGGATTCCTCGTGGATGGGCGTCACCGCGCGACCGCGCACGTCCGCCACCAACAGCTTAATCGAGTTGGTGCCGACATCAATCACCGCGCGACGAATGGGTTCCATCCTGCGCCCAAAATAGGCAACGCGCCGGGGAAAACCAAAATCAAAAGTGTGACATTTTGCGGACGTGGTGAAACGCCGTAAAATAGTTTTTAAGAAACCACTCTGACACAAGAAAAGTTACGGGTCACCTTGGCGGACTCGGCTGGAGCACCACTTCGCCCGCATCAATCGGCGTGGCGGGGTCGAAGTCGTCCGGCACGGTGATTTCTGGCGCGGAGCCTTGGGCGATGGCGGGCTGTGACCAGTCACGACCAGCGCGGGCGGTGATGCTCAAAGAATATTTTCCCGGCACGACGTTATCAGCGGTGAACGCGCCGTCGGGACGCATCTCAATGGAATAATTTTTCCGCTGCCGCATCAACGCCTGCATCTCGGGCGAATTGTAGTAAGCCTGCGACTCGGCGGGCGTGTTGAACTTGGGCGCGGCGGGCATCGGCGCGGTGCTGGACAGATTGCCTTGGATGCTGATTGGCGTTTCGTTGGTCGGCTGCACCGCGTAACGGATGCGACCGACAAGCACCGCGCCGTTATCGCCGAGCGTGACCTGCGTGGTCTCGCCAGGTTTGACGGTGACGCTGGTGCTGTCGCTGTGCGACCAGGAGTTCGCAGAAGTTTTGATGAGTCGCACAATGGAGCCTTCACCCGGCGGAATTTTTTCCATCGTGAACGCGCCTTGTTCGTCCGTGGTGACCTTGAAGCCGTTGAAGTCCGTGCTGATGCTGCGGATGGGCAGCGTGAAAAGTAATTCTTTCCCAACGGCTGGCTGGCTGCCGATTTTCAACGTGCCTTCAATGCGTCCCCACGCCTGCAACGCGAGAATTTTACTGGCGCGCACTTCGGAAATTTCTGCCTGCCCAAAGCCCGCATCGGCGGCAGCCACGACCAACCCTTTTTCCGGCGGTGAGGAAATTTTGAATCGTCCCTCGCTGTCGGTTTCCGTGGCATGGGCTTGCGAACCGTAGGCGCGCAGGCGGCTGCCGGTAAGCTGCACGCCGCCGTTCCAATTGCCAGTCTCGATGGCGGCGACGGTGATGTTAGGCGCGGGCGTGCCGTCCGGCGCAAGCACCACACCGCTCAAAGTTTCGCTCGGCGTCAGCCGCACGGTGAGTTGCACCGCGCCGTTGTTTGCTTCAGGAAATTTTTCAATCTTGTCCGCGTAGCTTTCCGCCGAGACGCTGACGGCGTTTTCGGATTCATCCTCGGTCGTCACGCTGAACTTTCCATCCGGAGTGTTGAATAATTTTTTCTGCATCCGACCGTAAATGCTTTTGTCATCACCGCTGGTTTGTCCCACGGTGACAGTGAAGTTCGTCACCGGTTGGCCGCTGGCCGCGTCCAGCACCACGCCTTCCACCGTGCGCGCGGGGCGGAGCGTGATGGTGTTGTCTTGATTCGGCTCCAGCTTCGCGCTCTTGCTTTCAAAACCGCTCTTATTCACATCGAATTTCATCGCCTGATTAGGCGCGCTGTCCCAGGAAAAATCGCCGTTCGCATCCGTCGTCGCAGAAAAATCATTGGCATCATACAGCGGGTCGCCGTAGTTGCCGGAAAGGTTGACGCGCGTGCCCGCCAATGGCTGCGCCGATTCATCCTGCACATGGCCGCGAATGGTGGAGCCAGCTTTGAGGCGAAAAATAATTTCCGCCATGTCCGCTTTCACCAGAATGTTTTTGGCCTCCGAGCTAAAACCCTTGGCGGACGCGGAGAAAAGCACTTCATCAGTTTTCACGGCGGAAAAAGTGAAGCGTCCGTCCGCATCGGTTTTTGTCTCCTTGCGGTCGCTGGAATATTTTTGGCCGACCCGCACACTCGCGCTGGCGACGGGTTGTTCCTGTCCGTCCACCACCCGTCCACGCACGCTCTGGCCGCGTTGCAAAACTGTTTTGTAAGTTCCCGCGCGCAACTGTTGTTCCACTGCGCCGCTGATGCCGCTGACATTATTCGCCGTCACATAATCAGGATGCGACACGTTGAAACCAATGCTGTCCAGCAGCGTTGGCGGCACGCCCTTCGCCTGCCAACGGCCTTGCGCATCCGTGGTCAATGCCTGCCGCGAGTAAGAAGCCTGTTCGCCCTTGCCGTTTGAAATCGGGCCGCGCCAGAAGCGATAAGTCGTCACGCTCGCGCCCGCCACCGGCAGATTTTCCGCGTTCACCACGATGCCGCCGAGCTTGAGCTCCGGGGTTAATTTCAAAATGTAAGTGGCGGGGATTTGGTCGCCGCCTTTCACGTCCCAGAGCATCATGCGCCCGCTAAAGCCGTCGGCCTCGGCGTTGACTTCGAGCGATTCCGCAGCGTCGTCGTAACGGACTTGCGCGAGACCAGCGACATCGGTGGTGGCATGGCGCGCGGGCGAACCTTTGTTCCAAGCGTTGAAACCAGAGCGCACATCCGCGCCGGAAATGGGTCGCCCCTCCGCATCTTGCACGGACAACTGGAGCAGGCCGCGCAGTTCCGGGTCGCCAAATTCCTCGGAAGTTAAATTGTCCGGGCGCGCGCCGGGCAGCAACGGATCGAGCGTGAGCGCGGCGACGAAGAGCGAAGGCTTTTTCATCGCGCTCAAAAACTCAATCGCGCGGACGGTCTTTTCCGGGTGCGGATTGATGAAGCCAATCCGGTAAAGTCGCAACGTCACATCCGTGCGTGTGGGATGCGGCCCGTGCCACGCGATTTTCGTGAGCGGGTTCGGCAAGCGCGCCGGTTCCTCGTAAGTCTGGCGCACCCAATCGCGCAGATGCCGGTTGGCCTCCAGCGGACTGCTCACCGTGTCGTCGTCGTAATGCCAGAGCACGTCCGCAATTTTCTCGTGCGACTTCTCGGAGGAATACAGCGAGCCGCCGAGGATGTAGGCGGCGGCAATATTTTTTCCGCGCTCCCAGACGACACCTGTCGCGCCATTCGTTTCGTCCAGCGGCACGACGACGCTGGTGCGAAAATGCGACGATTCAAAATCGCGCGTGCCCGTGCCTTGCAGGCGCAGGATGCCCTGCAACCAAAATTCAATGCCGCCGTATTTCTGCGTGCCGCTCGGCAACGATGACATGGCGGAACCGTTGTAGGCTGGGTCTTCGCTCAAGGTTTTCAGTAGCGAAATCGGAATGACCGGGAGCAAGTGGTCATCCGCCACGACAACTTTTGGCGCGGGCTTGGCCGGTGTGGAAATTGGTTTTTGTAAGAAGGCGGGCGCGGTGGCAGCCGCCGGTTTTTCCACGGCCACCGGCGCTGGCGGCGCTGATTTATTTTGCCGGTGCAGGCCGAACCAAAGCAGCGCGACAATGAGCAAGAGGCCGAGGCCGACCACGACCAGCACGGGTTTTGAGATGGAATTTTTCATGCAGTTCCTTGGCCCCAGTGCGTGCAGGCTTTGAACCACAGACACGCGGGCGTGGCCAGTGTTCAAAATCCGCCCGGCAAAGGACAGTGAAACTTTTCAGGAGCGCTGGCTTCCAGTCGGTGTGGGCGGGTGACTTTTCGGGGCGTGTTTTCAAAATCCAAATGGACGGAGTCCGTGACGATTGGTGGGTCAAGTTGCGCTGCGACTTGACCTGACCGCGCAGCGGTCACTTTGAGGCGTGATAACTTTTGGGCACGCCAATGATTCCGTCGCCTGACGCTGCGCTCGGCGACGGCAATGGTCGCAGCGCGACCATTGCCACCGCTGCCTGCCTGTTGATTTTTTAAAAACCCCCTCAAGCCCCGGCGGACTGTTGACGATGATGAATTGTTTGCATCCTTTTCAAATAATTCATTCTTCTCTTTTACCGGAGCCGATTTAGACTTCCGTAACTTAACTTAAAAAAACCTATGGCTGCTGATACCTCTGTCGTCCAAGCCGTGCAAGCCCCGCCGCTTGCACCGCTTCAACTCAAATCCAAACTTGCCTCCACGCCCAAGGGCGCGCCAAAACTTTCCGTGAAGGTGAAAAATGCTGCGGGCGCGGAAGTCGTCCTCGCCGACCCGCGCGCCACGCGTGCGCTCGTCGCGCTCATGGATGTTCACGCGGTGGTCGGTGGCGCGGCGTGTCACTGGGGTGGCCCGGCGGCTTTTGCCGAAATGAATTCTGCCATCCACGGCATCATGTTCGCCACGCAAGGTCGCGAATGGCACGAGGCGTTCAACTACATCAACGACGCCGGCCACGCGGAGAACGGCGTCTATGCCGTGCGTGCGCTCTATGGTTTCGACGGCATGACGTTCGACACGTTGAAAGGTTTTCGCAGCATCGCGAGTAAGCTCACCGGCCACGGCGAATCGCACATCAATCCCGAAGGCGTCCTGATGAGCAACGGCCCGCTCGGCAGTTCGCTCCCGCAGGCGCAAGGTCTGGCCATCGGCGACAAGGTGGCGACGCGCGACCGCGTCACGATTTGCGTCGTCAGCGACGGCGCGAGCATGGAAGGCGAAGCCAAGGAAGCGTTCGCAGCGATTCCCGGCCTCGCCGCGAAAGACCGTGTGAATCCGTTCGTGCTGTTGATTTCCGACAACGACACGAAACTCTCTGGCCGCATCACGAAAGATTCGTTCTCCATGCAGCCGTCGTTCGCCGCGATGCCTGCGCTCGGCTGGAACGTCATCAATGTTCCCAACGGAAATGATTTGCAGGAAGTTTATCTCGCGGTGGAAAAAGCCATCGCCACCGCGAAGGCGAATCCGAAGCAGCCCGTGTGCATCATCGCTAAAACCGTGAAGGGCTACGGCATCAAGGCCACCGAGGAAAATTCCGCCGGCGGCCACGGCTTCCCGCTCGCGAACGGCGAAAAAATTTGCGACTGGATGACGGAACTTTTTAAGGGCGACACCGTCCCCGCTGACTTGATGACCTGGGCGCAAACTCTGCGTGGCATTTGGGAAAAATCCGAAGCCGCGAAAAAGGCCAAGGCGGACGCGGCGGCGGCATCCGGCGTTCCTGCACCCGCAAAACCAAAAACGGATAAAGTTCAAGCCGGTCTCGCCAAAGCCGCCGTGCGCGCAGCGACGGAAGGCTTGCCGGTTTATTCCGTGTCTGCCGATGTGCAAGGCTCGACGGGCATCAGCTTTTTCCAAAAAAGTTTTCCCGAACGCTTCATTGAAGTCGGCATTGCGGAATC
>JBEEMY010000021.1:0-14307 GCA_041192415.1 Verrucomicrobiota bacterium
CCTCGCCTTCCAGCCGCAGCAATTCCAGCAAGCTCACCTGCGGAATGGCAAAGCGTTCGCCGCCTGCCGTCACAATGAGCGCGGGAATGATCGCCAGCGTCAGCGGAATTTTTATTTTCAACGTCGTCCCCTGCCCCGTCTCGCTCAAGATGTCCACCGAGCCGCCAATCTTTTCGATGTTCGTCTTCACCACGTCCATGCCCACGCCGCGCCCGGAGACGTTCGTGATTTTTTCAGCGGTGGAAAGTCCAGGGAGAAAAATTAAATTAAAACCTTCGCGGTCGCCCATGCGCGCGGCGTGCTCGGCGGTGATGAGCCCTTTCTCCAACGCCTTCGCCTTCACGCGCGCGACGTTGATGCCGCCGCCGTCGTCCATGATTTCAATGATGACCTGCCCGCCTTCGTGAAACGCGCGCAGCACCAGCAGCCCTTCCGCCGGTTTGCCCGCCAGCGTGCGCACTTCTGGCTTCTCGATGCCGTGATCCATCGAGTTGCGAAGAATGTGCGTGAGCGGATCTTTGATGGCCTCGATGATCGTGCGATCCAGTTCCGTCTCGTTGCCCTCCATCACGAGCGAAATCTTTTTTCCCAACTCTTTGGAGACATCGCGGACGATGCGCGGAAATTTTGCCCAAATGTTTTCAATCGGCTGCATCCGCGTCTTCATCACGCTCTCCTGCAACTCCGTCGTGATAATGTTCAGCCGTTGCGAGGCGTTTTGCAGCGTCGGCTCCGTGGCGCTGGCGGTGAATTGCAAAATCTGATTCCGCGCCAGCACGAGTTCGCCGACCAGATTCATCAACTTGTCGAGCTGGCTCACGTCCACGCGGATGGCGCTCTCGGCCACCGGCGGCGCAGTCTTGGTGGAAATTTTTTCAGCGGGCGCAGCGGCTTCAACCTTCGCTGGCTCCGGCGCAGCGGGTGCGGCGGAAGTTTCCGGCTCGTCCGAAAATAATCCCCACGCCTCATTCGTCGCAGCGGGAGCGACGGGCACTGCCGCCGCCGGTTCCGATTCATCATCGAACATCCCCCAAGCGCCGGCAGTTGCGGGCGCAACGGAAGGTGTTGCCGACGCTTCTGCCGACTGCAAGTCGGCAGCACTCGGTTTCGATGCGGGCGAGGTCTTTTCCACCACCGGCGTTTCGCCGTTGGCAAACTGCGTGAGTGTCTTCAGCAGCGCGGAATAATCTGTGTCGCCCGGCGAGCCGGTCTCCGCCAACGAGCGCATCATTTCCTTCAACGCATCCGAGTATTCCAGCAGCGTGGAGATCATCGGCGGCGAGATTTTTAATTTACCATCGCGCAGCAGGCTCAACAAATTTTCGCCGACGTGCGCCACAGATTCGATTTTGGAAAGCCCGATGCAACCCGCCGTGCCCTTGATGGTGTGGATGGCCCGGAAGACGATGTTGAGCGAATCTTTTTTGCCCGCGCCCTTTTCGAGCAGGAGCATTTCGGCATCAAACTTATCCAACCCCTCCGCGCTTTCCACGATGAGGTCATTGACGAGCTGCTGTTGGAGGGCGTCGTTGTTGAGAGCCATGATAAAAAAATTATGCGGGCAGGACTTTGGCCACGACGGCGAGTAGTTGTTCCTGACTGAACGGTTTCACAATCCAGCCGGTCGCCCCGGCGGAGCGGCCCTCGTTTTTCTTCGTCGGATCCGATTCCGTCGTCAGCAAAATAATCGGCGTGCGCGTGTAATGCGGGATGCCGCGCAACTGTTTCGTCAGCGTGATGCCATCCATGTTGGGCATATTGATGTCCGAGATGACCATATCCACGGGGCGCGACTTGAGGAGCTTGAGCGCGTCCGCGCCGTCGCCCGCTTCGAGCACATCGTAACCGGCGGACTTGAGCGTGAAGGAAACCATCCGGCGCATGGTGGATGAATCGTCAACGGTGATGATGCTTTTGCCCATGTTGGCTTTAGTGTTTCAAACTCAGCGGCAATGATTGAAAACTCCGGTGGCGAAGTTCCACTGTTGTTGTCGGCAAGTTTGGCGGCGGGCTTTAGCACCAGTTGCCGCCTGGCTGGACGCGCCGGGAGGCACGTCATCGCTTCAATGGGTTATGACTCTTTAATCGGGAGTGGCAAGAAAAGCGCCGCCAGTTTACCGGCAGCCTTCCGGAAAGGTGCGTTGCCAGAATGTTTCCGGGCTGAAAACTTCAGCGCAAATCTTTCGGCGTCAGCCCAAGCGATTCGTATAAGCGTGCCTCGGCATCCGGCGCGCAGCCGTGCGAAACCGACAAGCCCAGTTCCTTGACGATGAATTCTTCAAAACTCATCCATTTATCCCCGATGCGAATTTTTTGGGTCCACGCGCAAACCGTGACCAGTTTCGCCAGTTCTTCGGGATGTCGGATGCCGGATAAAATCTGCGACAAGCTCTCGATCGCCTTGCGCGCGGCCAACCGCAGTTCCATCTGATCCATGACCAGAGACGCAAACTGTTTGAGCCGGTCTTCCTCCGCCGCCGAAAATTCACGCGGGTTGAAATCAATCACGTTGAACGTTCCCAGCCGATGACCGTCGTGCGTGATGAGCGGTGCTGCCGCATAGAACTTGAGTCCCAGCGCGCCCGTCACCAGTGGATTGTCCAGCGTGCGGAGATCTGTGACCGCATTCCTGACCACATAAGCACCCTCGCTAAAGGTGGCGGAGCCGCATAATCCGGGCGCGCGCGGAATTTGATCGGCTTCCAGACCATGCTTGGACTTAAACCAAATCCGATCCTCATCCACGAGGCTTACCAGCGCAATCGGCGTCTGAAAACAATATGCCGCGAGCGCCGTAATGCGGTCAAAGGCCCCGTCCGGCGGAGTATCCAGAACATTATAATCGCGCAGGGCAGAAAGGCGATTGGACTCGGTGTTCATCATTTTGACCTTGGAATCAACATACTCACAATGCGAACAGATGCGAACAAATATAAAAATGGCTGGCGTCCTTCAGGGATTGGCTGGAAAAATGTGACTGAGCGCACCGGAATTCATAGCAATGGTGCTGCCAGTCAGCGGCACGCTATCGAACAGTTCAATGTCCGTCGTGGCCGCGCTTTGCAGTTTAGCGGCGGCGGGCGCGGGGCTTTTGTCCACGACTCGGTTAAAGACCTCCCGCTCGGATGCCATGGTGTAATTCCGTTTGAGTCCGGCGATTTGCTCGTCGCCGATGATTTTTCGACCGACCAGATGCTCGCCAGCCACGGCGGCGGTGGCATACAAGGTTTCTTCCAGCCGCGCGAGGGCTTCGTCCCCCGTCGTGACATAGTTGGCACTCGCCAGCACTTTCTCGCCCTGCGTGCGGATGCCGTTGAGCAAGTCATGCACGTCCACGAGCGAGGCCAACGCGGCATCGCGCAAGCCGTGCAACTGCTGTTCGCACGCCGTGCCTTTCTCGGCCAGCACACCTTGCTGACCGCTTGCGTCCGCGTGCAATTTCTCCAGGCCACGCAACGATTCCGTCAGCCCGGCGACGAGATGATCCAACTGGCTGGCCATGCTTTCGCTGATGCGGTTCGTGTCGCGGGAAATTTCACTCGTGCGCGCCGACAAGACTTCCAGCCCCATGCCATCCGCCACTTGCGCCGCCTGCACCTGCGCGTTGAGGCCGATGAGGTGAATGCGCTGTGAAAGATCATTCACCACTTTCGTCAAATCCGAGGCCATGCTGCCGATGGGCCGCAAAATTTCATACGCCGAGGAACAGCCGGAGACGGTGGCGTTGACCTGTTTTTTCAACGCGGCAAAAACATCCAGCAACACCTGCACCATGCCGTCGGCGGAGGTGGTGAGATGTTCAAATTCTTTCAGCGAAACGCACTTGGCATCCGCCTCGGAAATCTGCTGGAGCACGGTGCTGATGCCGCCCTTCACGGATTTTTCCGCGCCCGCCAGTTCTTTCCGCACGGCGGCAACCTGCCCCGCTTCGAGCCGACACGCCTGTTCGAGAAACTGGCTGCTGGCATCCGAGCCGTCGAACTGCGCGCGCACTTCGTTCAACGCTTTGAACGTGTGTTGCAGCCGCTGGCTGATGATGTCTTGAAATTGCAGGCCGATGACCACCCGCTGAATTTCGCGCGCCAAGTCACCGCTCAAGCCGACGATGCTCGATTCGCGCTTCTGGTTGTCGGAAAGCTCGCGCTGCAATTGCTTGAGCGTGGAATCAATCTGGATTTTTTCACGCGCAATATTTTTCCAAACTTCATCGGTCTGCACTTCCAGTTTGCCGATGACCTCGGCGATGGTCTGCTGGATGTTTTGCAACTCCTTATACTTGGTGCTGAACAGCTCGCAGACCTGGTTGTGAAGTTTTTCAATCTCCTGCGTCAGCGCGTTGAACATCGTCTGCACTTCCACGCCGAGCGGCGCGGATTCGATGCGGAAAGAAGTCTGGATGTATTTCAACGGCGCCATCGTCCGCTGCAAATCCTCGCGGCCATTGATGAGGCTAACGATGCACTCATTGTCCTGCCGGAGCCGTTCCAGCAGGGACTTCATCTGGAGATGGCTGGCGTTCAAAAAAATCAGCGGCGGATCCAACACCGCCATGACACCAAAAAAAACCTCCTTGCCGCCGCTGCGACCCGTGGCGGTGTTGACGAGTTTTTCGCTCTGGCGCACGAACAGGGAACCGTGCTGCTCCAGTTCCATGAGCGCATTGGCGGTCTCGAGAAATTTTTCTTCCAACGCGGCGGAAACTTCGGCGAGTTCAGCCACGACCACCTCGACTTCGGCAAAAGAATTCGTCAACCGCCGCCGTTGAAAACCACGACCCGGCAACCTCTGCAACGCCTGTGCCAGCATCGCGGAAAGCCATTCCTTCGCCCGCGCCGCCGGCCACATCGTCCGCAGATTCAAGATGAAATTAGTTCCAGGCATTCTCCTGCTCCGGCAAAAGCCGGTGCTGTTCCGCTCGTTATCGGAATTTGACGGCGATGCTTTAGGCAATCCTCCTCCCCGTATCCCATTAAGTATCATTCAAGCCCGCGCGCCGTTGGCCGATAATTCACCGGGCAAGCCCTAACTTTTTCAGGTGACATCGAATCGCACAACAACCGCCGGGTTGAACCGGACTGCACGCGTGATGGTCGTGGAGGACGATTTGACCAGCCGCGAATACCTCCGCTGCGTGTTGGAAAAAAGCGGCTGCACCGTGGCCACGGCCGATGGCGTGGAGGCGGCCATCCAGCTTTTTGCCAATCGCGGCTTCAACGATTTTGATGCGGTGCTGACCGATTATGAAATGCCCGGCCAGACGGGCTTGGATTTGCTTTTCTGGCTCAAGGATAATGACACCCACCTCGCCAGCATCATCCTCACGGGCGAACGCGACCGGCAGATCATCGCGGAATCCGTCCGCGTCGGCGCGTCCGACTTTCTGGAAAAGCCGGTGGACTTGCAGAAACTTTTCCCGGCGCTCGACAAGGCGGTGGAAGCTACCCATCGGCGGCGGCGGATGGCGGAAACGGAATCCGCCGTGCGCAGCCTCGGCAAAGCGCAGGCAGGAATGATTCATTTCAAACCTGTCGCCACCCCCGACGGCGGCACGGTGCAGGTGGAGGTCTGCTTTCATCCCAAGCTCGAAGCGGGCGGAGATTTCTTCAGTCACTTCCAACCCGCGCCGGGGAAAATGTGTTGCCTGCTCACGGATGTTTCCGGCCACGATTTGCAAGCGGCCTACGTCTCGGCCTATTTCCAAGGCCTCGTGCGCGGGATGTTGCAATCGTCCGTGGCCGTGCCGGAAATTTTTGACGCGTTCAACCGTTTCCTCATTGAGGAATGGAACGCCGCCGGGCAATTCCGTTTGCAGAAAAAAAAGACGAGCACCTCCGTGGCGGCGGCGAGCGTGTTGCTGGATTTTAACACGCGCACGGCCAGCGTGCTGACGTGCGGTGCACCCGCCCCGGTGCACATCGCCCGCAACGGCCGCGCCGTCAAACTTGGGGCGGGCGGCGGCGCGCCCCTCGGCTGGTTCGATTCGGTGACGGATCCGGGCAAACTCCATGACATCAGCGGCGGCGGACGCATCTGCCTGTGGACGGATGGCCTCGAAGAACTCGCCGACACGCTGGCGGTGCAGCCACTCTGCCTCGCGTATGTGCTGACGGTGGCGCAGAAAAACGGGCAGAAAATTCCGCAGTTGGAAAATGCGCCCGACGATATTTTATTCGCCCGGATTTATCTCCCGTTCCTGCTGCCGGATGCCACGCCCGCCAAGGCGTTGTTTCTGGCGGATTACCACGGCGGTCAAGCGGCGGAGATTGATCAACTGGCAGCGGCGTGGCAGCGCAACTTGCAATTTGCCAGCGCGGACATTTCCGAGGCGACCTTGCACGACATCCTGCTCGCCGCGCGCGAGGCCGTGTTGAACGCCATGAAGCACGGCTGCCAAGGCGATGCCACCAAGCGAATCACTTTCCAAATCAGTTTTTTGCCGCTGAAAAAAACCGTGAAGGTCTGGGTGGATGACCCCGGCAGCGGCCACCAATTTGATTTTGCCGCGCACGCGGTGACCGCCGCCGAGCAGCTCATTGACGAACATCGCGGATTGATCGTCATGACGAATCTCGCGCACGCCCTCCACTTTGAACGCAACGGCGCGAGCGTGCTGATGGAATTCAAATTATGAAACGGAGCCGACTATGAAAACGACCTTGGATGAAAAAAATAAATTGCTGACCGTGTGGTTGTCCGGCGACCTGACCAGCACCAACGCGGACGCTCTGCGCGCCAAGCTGACCGAGGTGCTGGAGCCGACCATGGGCAAACCGCCCGGCTGGCAACAACTGCGGCTGGATTTGCCCGCCGCGAAAATGGTGGACTCCGTCGGCCTCAACCTCGTCGTCACCATCCTGCGCGCCGTGCAAAAAGTCGGCGGCAAAATGTCAGTCCGCTACCGCAACCCGAACGTCCTGCGCACGTTTGAATTCACCCGTCTGGTGCAACACATCGAGATGGTCAAAGCCTGATTATGAATTTCGCCATCGCTGACCTTACGGAAAGAAATCTCGCGGAGGAATCCGTCTCGCAGTTGCGCGCCCTGCTGGAGGCCACGGCGGACGGCATCCTGGTGGTCAACCGCGAAGGGAGCATCACCAACTACAACCGGCAGTTTCTGGAGTTGTGGGAATTGGATGTGGAAAATATCGCCAACCGCACCGAGACCCGGCTGCTGGGAATGATGTTTCAACTCGTGGAGCAGCCGGAGGAATTTTTGGCGCGCATCGAAGTCATCAATGAAAAACCGGAGGCGGGAAGTTTTGACTGCCTCCAATTCAAAAACGGGCGCGTGGTGGAACGCTGTTCCAACCCGCAGCGCATGGCCGGCGAGGCCGCCGGGCGCGTGTGGACTTTCCGCGACATCACGATGCAGCAGCGGGCGCATCAGGCCTTGCAGGAAACCAATGAGCAGCTCGAAGCCGCGGGCGCGCGCGCCAACGAGATGGCGCTGAAGGCCGAGATGGCCAACATCGCCAAGAGCCAGTTCCTCGCCAACATGAGCCACGAAATCCGCACGCCCATGAACGGCGTCATCGGCATGACCACGTTGCTGCTGCAAACGGATTTGACCACGGAGCAACATCAGTTCGCCCAACTCCTCAAGAGCAGCGGCGAATCGCTCCTCTCGCTCATCAACGACATTCTCGACTTCTCCAAAATCGAGGCGCAGAAACTCGTGCTGGAGAAATTGGATTTCAATCTGCGCGAAACGATGGAGGAGGCGGTGGAACTGCTCGCCTTCAAGGCAGCGGAAAAAAATCTGGAGCTGGTCTGCTCCGTGCCGCCGTCGCTGCCCGTGCAATTGCGCGGCGATGCGCTGCGGCTGCGGCAAATTTTCATCAACCTCGCGGGCAACGCCATCAAGTTCACCGCCCAAGGCCGCGTGACCATCAACGCGGAACTCGCCGGTGAAGATGAAAAATCTGCGTCGATCCGTTTCGCCGTGCGCGACACGGGCATCGGCATTCCCAAAGACCGGCAACAATTTCTATTCAACTCCTTCACGCAAGTGGACGGCTCCACCACGCGCAAGTTTGGCGGCACTGGTTTGGGCCTCGCCATTTCCAAGCAGCTCACGGAAATGATGGGCGGCCAGATCGGCATCATCAGCGAACTCGGCGCGGGCACGGAATTTTGGTTCACCGTCGTGCTCGAAAAACAAACCGGCCTGATGCTGCCCAAGCCCGCGCTGCCCGGCTCCAGCGTGCTCGTCATGGAAACCCGCGCCGCCAGCCGGCAGTCCATCGCCGATGCCTTGCAAGTGGCTGGGTGCAATCACGCCACGGCAGAAAATTTTGCGACCGCCGAAACCGCGCTCGCGCAACGCGCCGCCACCGGCGAGCCGTTTGACGTGCTGTTGCTCGGCGAAGCGGCCAATGGTGGCGCGGCGGAATTTGCTTTGCATCTGAAAAAAGATTCGCGCTTCAGCCGCCTCCGCATCGTGCGGCTCGCGCCGTTCGGCGTGCGCGCGAATCAGGCCGAACTCGCGGCGGGCGGTTTCAGCGGCCAGCTCAACCAGCCGTTTCGACTCGCGCAACTCATCGGCGGCCTCGCGGATGTTTTGCAGTTGAAAGGACAACTCGCGTTGCCCGGCGCAACCAGTTTGAAAGCCATTGCCACCACGCCGCTGCGCTTGCTCGTCGTGGATGACAACAACACCAACCTCATCGTCGTCTCGAAAATTTTGGAGAAGCTTGGCCACAAACCCGTCGCGGTGGCGAGCGGCGCGGAAGCCATCGCCGCCCTGCTCCGCCCAGAATTTGATCTTGTGCTGATGGATTGCCAGATGCCGGAGTTGGACGGCTACGAAACGACGCAACGCATCCGCGACGGCGAGGCGGGCGAGCACAGCAAAAAATTGCCCATCGTGGCGCTCACCGCCAATGTCCTCGCCGCCGACCAGCAGCGTTGTTTCGACTCCGGCATGGACGGTTACCTCGGCAAACCCATCCAGCTCGAAGACCTCAAGGCCGCGTTGGAAAAATGGAAACCAAAAACCGAAACGCCGGTCTCCGACCCGGCCAGTTCAGAAAACATTGCGTCTGAAAAAACTCCCGGCGATGAAGTTGTGGTGGCAGAAAATAATTCACCCGCGCCCGCCGGAAAAACTTTCGCCCCGGAATTTATTTCCACGACTGGCAAAGTGGTTTTCAACCGCGCCGACCTAATGAACCGAATGCTGGAAGATATGGAGATGGCTACGCTGACCGCGCAGGCGTTCGTCGATGATCTGCCCAAGCAACTCGCCAACATCAAAAAAGCCGTGGCTAGCGGCGACCACGCCGCGACCGCCAGCGCCGCGCATCGGCTCAAAGGTGCGGCCGGCACGATGGGCGGCGATGCGTTGCATCACGTCCTCTCCGAACTCGAACGCATCGGCAAATCGAACACGATGGACACCGCCGCCGCGCTCGCGGAAAAAATTGAAGCCGAAGCCGCCGCGCTGGCGCAGGCCTTGACCGATGAAATCCTGAACGCCCCGCCGGATCCCTTCGGCGTGCCGTTTGCGTAAAGTGATTCCCCCGCAATGAAGATTGCCACGCGCCATCACGCCCGCTAGATTTTCGCCGATGTCCATGAGCGCATTCCAAGTCATCTTCACTCCCACCGCCGCCGCCGAACTCACGCGGATGCCAAAGGAATTACAGTTACAGATCCTCGGCGATTTTCGCGGGCTGCCGCAGCATCTCATCGCGGGCGAGGCGGAAGATTTCGGCAAGCTGGAAAACGACGGCCACACGCTGCACCGTTTCCGCGTGGGCGACTACCGGATTTATTTTGAACGCCACAAGCTCGGCGTGCTCGTCCACCGCATCATGAGCAAAAACACGCTCAAAGATTTTTTCTTCCGCTCCGGCATCAAGACCGGCGAAGACGAGGCCTTGCAAGAAAACCCGAAGTTCTGGCAGCTCATCGAGGAAGCAAAAAAATCTTGAACGGAAATCTCCGGTGGCTCCATGAAACCAACCGGGGAAAGCAATCGAGACCAAGCCCCAATTGGAATGTCGGCAGTCGTTTGCGTTGCCGGTTTCTTGCTCGCACAGTCACTTTCAAAAATTGTCCACCTTGATGAGGATTGGGATTGGATTTTGATTCCGGTCATTTCCATCTTCGCCACGTTCGTGGTTCTGCACCGCAGCGCTTGGCGGCGTGAATTGTCAAAATTCACCCGGACGCTTTCCTTGCTGTTGACCGCCTGCATCATTTTTGCCGTCGTCTTGGCCGGAGGTTTTTTAGTTTTGGCGACCGCCAGCATTTTTGTCAGCGGCAACTTGGTGGCTGGCTGAATTCCCTTCTTGCCCGGCGCGTTTTTGCCCGTAAAATCTGCCCGCTCAAATATGAATTACAAAATTTCTCAACGCGCCGCGTCGCTGGCTCCGTCTCTGACTTTGGCGATTGATTCCAAGGCCAAGGCGATGAAGGCCGCCGGTGAAGACGTGGTCGGCTTCGGCGCGGGCGAACCGGATTTCGACACGCCGCAGCACATCAAGGACGCCGCCGCGCAAGCGCTCGCCGCCGGGTTCACCAAATACACGCCGAGTAGCGGCATTCCCGAATTGCGCGAGGCCATCGCTGCAAAATTTCTCCGCGAGAACGGACTGACTTACAAGCCCTCGCAAATCATCGTGTCGTGCGGCGGCAAACATTCCTGCTACAACGTCATCCTCGCGACGTGCGAGGCGGGTGATGAGGTCATCATTCCCGCGCCGTATTGGTTGAGCTATCCCGAAATGGTCAAGCTCGCGGGCGCAACGCCGGTCATCCTCACCACGACGGACAAGACGGAATTCAAAGTCACGCCCGAACAGTTGCGCGCAGCCATCACGCCAAAGACGCGATTGTTCGTGCTGAACTCGCCGAGCAATCCGACAGGCAGCGTTTATTCGCCCGAAGAAGTGAAGGCGCTCGGTGACATCTGCGTGGAGAAAAACGTCCTCATCATGAGCGACGAAATCTACGAGCATCTTCTTTACGACGGCGCAAAGGTGAAAAGCGTCGCGAGTTTTTCGCAGGCGCATTACGACCACACCATCATCGTTCACGGCTTGGCCAAGGCGTATTCCATGACCGGCTGGCGGCTGGGTTTTCTCGCCGCGCCGGAGCCGATTGCCAAAGCCATTGACGCGGTGCAAAGCCACAGCACGAGCAACCCGACCTCGTTCGCGCAAAAGGGCGGCGTCGCGGCGTTGAACGGCTCGCAGGCGCACCTGCCGGTGTGGCTCGCGGAATACGACAAGCGCCGCCGCCGCGCCCACGAAATGTTAAGCGCGATGCCCGGCATCACTTGCGTGAACGCCAAGGGCGCATTTTATTTGTTCCCGAACATTTCCAAAACCGGCCTCAAGTCCGCCGAGTTCTGCGCGAAACTTTTGGAGCAGGAAAAAGTCGCCGCCGTCCCCGGCATCGCGTTTGGTGCGGACGATTACATCCGCTTGAGCTATGCAACCAGCATGGCGAACATCGAAAAGGGTCTGGCGCGCATGGATAAATTCTGCCGGGCGCTGGTGAAATAATTCTTCCCAGCCGATGCCAACAACAACCTGACGCCCAATATGGCGGAGGAACAAACGTTAATCATCATCAAGCCGGATTCCTTCTGGCGCGGATTGAACGAGCCGGTCGCCACCCGCATCCACGCGTCGCTGGCGGCGACAATTTGCCGGAGGAAAAATGGCGCGAGTTTTATTTTCCCGCCATCGGCGATCGTCCGCCGTGCCTTGCGGGCACTTCCAAATACATGGCGCATGGCCCCGTGAAGGCCATCCGCCTGCAAGGGGTTGATGCCATCCAAAAAGTCCGCCGCGCCATCGGAAAAACGCGTCCGTGGCAGGCCGACGCCGGCACAATTCGTGGTGATTTCTGGCCGGGCGCGACCGAGGCAAACGCCGCATATCGCCTGAAATTCCAGCAGCCCGGCGACGACCAGTTTTTGTTCAATATGATCCACGCCTCCGATTCGCCGGAAAGTTTTGCGCGCGAAGTCCGGTTTTTTGAACGCCTGAACGGTTCGGCGTAAGCGCGTCAGTAAAAATTGGGTGGCAAGAATTTTTGCGGCGGCTACATTGGTTTCATGTCCGATGACCAAGACAACACGATCGCCATCGTCTCCGTGGATAAAATCCAGCGCAACTGGTCCGACCTGACCTTGCGCGTGGCGCAACTTGAAACCGGCAACTCGGCGCTCGAACAGGAAAATAAAAATCTTCGCCAACTCCTCGAACGTGCCGTGGAATACCGCAAGAAATCCCACGGCGAACTCGTCACCCTCATCACCACCATCGTCAGCAAGATGCAGTTCAACGAGGTGGGCGTGCTCGTGGCGCGGCTCATGGAACACGGCCAGCAGGTGAATGAAATTTCCTCCGCTATCATCAAGGGCAAAAACGACGACACTATGCTCCAGCCCGCCATCCTCAAGATGCTGGACAAAACCAAGCGCGATTTGAACGCCGCCGTCAAACCGCTCGTGGATGAACTCATCAGCTTGAAGACCTCGCTCGACACCGTCATGCTCCAGTCGCTCGTCGAGAAGCCGGATAATTTTTACAACGCCCATGTCGTCCGCGCCAGCCGTGGCTTTGTGAAATGCCAAGTGCCACGCGAACGCATCGTGAGGGAGTTCGGCGACGAGGCGTTGATTTTTTTCAAAGACCTCACCACGGATCCAAAATTTAATCCGCGCCCGAAGGCCGAGGAAATCATGCTCGCCTTTGCCCCTGATTTCGACGCGTTGCTCCAGCAGAACCCGAACGTCGCCGCCGCGAAACGCGACGAACTCATCGCGTTTTACCAGAAGGCGCGCGACAGCCGCACGAGCCGCACGCAAAAAGTCGCGTTCCTAAAACTCTCTTTCATCATCGAGCTGCTGCATTACTATGAGAACTCCAGCACCGAGTCGCCTGATGTGATTTTCGCGCAGCGGATGCCGCCGCTCATCGAGCAGATTGTCGTCACCGGCGAACATGATTCGCCGGATGAAGCCCTGATCAAGCAGGCCGAGACGCTGCTTGCGCTCGTCATCAGCCCGGATCACCGCATGGCCGTCGTGAATAATTTCGGCAAGTCCGGCGGCCTCGCGCGCACGATGCGTTTCATCCTTACTTTCCGCGCACTGACCTTCAACGAGCACGACCCCGTGACGATGGAGTTTTTACGGCAATTGCTCGGACTCGAAAAAGTGACGCGCACCGTGGCGTTCGCTACCGCGCTCAAACTGATCAACGCCGACGGCCAGAAAGCCGTGCTCCGTTGCCTCGTCAATTCCGGTCGCCTGCGCCGCGAGGAAGCCGAGCCGCTCGCCAAAACCATCGCCAAAGAAATTGGCCTGCCGGAAGAAGAAATTTTTCCGAAGATTGAAGGCGGGGGCGGCGCCTCCGGCGGCGGCTGGGAAAACATCAAGCTGCTCATCGCCAGCCGCGCCGCGCCGAACGACATCACCGTGGCCATCCGCAACCGGCTGCACTCGAAATATGATTCCGACGAGGTCAAACAGAGCTGGCTCATCCTCGCCGAGTCCGAGCCGATGACGCTCGTCCGCGTCTTCTGCCTGCTCCCCTATTTGCCCGACGGCCAGACTGATCCCATCGCGCGCGCCGTGCTCGAATCTTACGCCAACCGGCTCACCCATGAAAAATACGCGGCGACTTACACGAAAGTTGTGGGCGCGCTAAAAAATCTTTTCAAGGTGAAGGCCGACAGCCCCGCGCTGGTGAACTTCGTCTCGCTCGTCAAATGGGTTGACCCTGCCTCCGCTGATAAAATCGCCCGCGATGTGGGCATGGCCGCAGCGTAACGTGCTGTCGACGTCTCGCCGACAGAACCAATAAAAAAATAGTTCTACCGGCAAGATGCCGGTAGCACGCTGGTTCACCGCAAAAAATCCCGTTGCAGCCGCGTCATCAAGTCATTCACCGCCAGCATCAGTTCGCCGCGTCGCTCCGCATCGGCCTCGTCGGAAAAATCCATTGGCGCGCTCATCACCTCGCCGTAGCGATGCGTCAGCGCCATCTCTTCGTTGCGCTGGCCGGATTGCCGCAGCAATTCACGCACGCGACCAGCCAGCTTCTTCGCCTCGGAAATTTTCTTTAACGCCGCGCCCGCCGTCAGCGCTTCCGACTCCACGCGTTTCAACAACCCGCACTCGAATAACCCGCACCGCTTGGGTCGGTCAGCGTAAATCGTGCAGAGCTTGCCATCAAAGCACGCGCACGGCTGGGCGAACGCCAGTTTCGTCGCCGTTTTTTTCTCAATCGTCAGACCGAGTTTCTTCAACCGCTTCGCATCATCGCCCGCGCGCAGTTCCAC